>JAFVVS010000129.1 GCA_017502025.1 Alistipes sp.
AGAAGTGGTCGGTAAGACTATAGATGAGCGCTATATCCGTGAGAGTAATAAGGTGAAATTTATCTATGCTAAAGATGGTGAAACTGTTTATGAATTGTCAAATATGTTGGGTATATATGATTATCAAATAGTTAAATATAATAATCTTGGAAATCGTAAGGTGCTGAAAAATAATGAGATAATATATATTGAGCCTAAAAAGAATAAGGCTACACGACGATATAAATATCATACAATACAAAAAGGAGAGACATTGTCTTATGTCTCCCGTCTTTACGCCGTAAAATTGAAGTCAATATATAAGATGAACGATATGAATGAAAATACTATCTTACATATCGGTGATAATATTAGACTGAGATGAATCAGTTGCTTATGAGCTGTTTTATTACTTACTAGAGTTGTTTTTACGTATTATTCATTATTCTCAATTGGCATGTAAAACGCCTTCGGAATATCAGTCTCAAACCTCATATCTTCTCCTGTCACAGGATGTTTGAAGCATAACTTATAAGCGTGAAGTCCTAATCTGTGGATAGGATCGCTACCGTCACCGTATTTCAAATCACCTACAACAGGGCAACCTAAATCCTGAAGATGAACCCTGATCTGATTCTTACGATCAGTCTCCAACTGCATCTCGACGAGCGAATATCCGTTGCCAGACTTAATTTTCTTATAATGAGATACCGCATATTTACCTCCATTGTCCTCCTGACTTGAATGCGTCACATAGTGGCTGTCGTCTTTAAGCCACGAAGCGACAGTGCCTTGCGACTTTGGAAGCTCGCCATGAACCAAAGCGACATATCTTCTGTCATATACTCTCTCTTTCCAATCTTCTTCAAATTCAAGAGCTACTTTCTTGCTCTTCGCGAAAATCATCAATCCAGAAGTGAATTTGTCGAGACGATGAACGGTATGAGCATTGGCATGTTGATGCGATTTATCTAAATAATAATTAAGAATAGACTTGACGCTCTCATCTTTAGGACTTGTGCTGCTCGACAAGATGCCGGGTTTCTTTTCAATGACAAGAATATGATCATCTTCGAATACAATTTTAACCCAGAAGTTCTTGAATCTGTTGCCTTCGCTCGACTTCTTAATCGTGACACGCATATTAGGTTTCAGCGGAAAGTCATGTTGCGAGACGGCTCTGTCGTTGACATTGACCAAGTCGTAAGTCAGCATTTTCTTCACTTTTGTACGGCTGATACCGTCCATAGCTTTCATCAAAAACTCCATCAGTTCACATTCCTCTCTGACGATAAAATCAATCTCTTGCGATTTCTTTTTATACTTATTATTCTTGTTGTTATAATGTCTTGCCATCGTAAAAATTGTTTTGCGCAAAGTTAAGAATTTTTAGGTAATTTTTGCAAGAAAAGATAACTCGCTTAGAATAAATCGGTTGGTCGGATTGCTTGAAAATTGGGTAACGAGATAGCAACCGTTCGTATTTCTGAGTTCTTCATTGTTATGCTACATTGCTATAACTCTTTATGCAACAAAGGCATATAAATAATGCTGACGAAAAGAGAATTTGCAACATTTTCTTTTTTCGTCAACTTATTTTATGCCGTCAATGCAAAAACAAGTTTAGTCCGTTTTGAGTATATAGCAAATGGTGTAAACTAAACTCAAAAAAAAATCGTCTAATTATTTTGCTTGGATGAAAATAATTTATACTTTTGCGTTAACAAAATTGTTAGATAAAATTGTTAAATGCTTTTAAGTGGCTAAAAACGATGAAAGAACAAGAGAAAATCAGCAAGGAGCAACTTATCTTGGAGGCTGCCGAGCAGGAGTTTTTTATCAAGGGTTACGATGGAGCAAGGACAACATCTATTGCCCAAAGGGCGGGTGTGACGCACGCAATGCTCCACTACTACTATCGTACCAAGGAGCAACTCTTCGAGCGCATCATCGAGAAGAATGCAAAGACCATTGCCGAGACGATGTTGGCGGCGATGGGCAACCCTACAATGCCCATTGTCGAGCGATTGAAGGATGGCGTAAGTGCCCACTTCGACCTTGTGGCTACAAATCCACTGTTGCCACGCTTCTTCCTAAATGAGATTATTGCCCGCCCCGAGCGATACAACCTATTGTACGATAAGATGAAGAGTATCGCTGGGGTGTTGTTTGCCTCGATGCAGTGCGAAATTGATGCCGCAGCGAAGCGTGGCGAGATGGAGCGTGTGGATATTCGAATGCTCCTTATGTCGACACTCTCGCTCAATATATTCCCATTTATTATTCACGACTTTGCTCAACCTGTAATGGGCGATTTGATGGCAGACAGAGAGCAGTTTATTCAACAGCGAAAGGCAGAGAATGTAGAAACTATAATGCGAAGAATCAAAAAGATGTAGAGCTATGAAAAGGATGTTATTAACGCTCCTATTCGCTATCGTAGCGTTTGGGGCAACAGCACAAACGCTCAACGAGTGTCGTCGCTTGGCTCGTGAGCACTACCCCGAGATTAGGCAATACAACCTTATCTCTGAGACCGAGCAATACAACCTATCGAACGCTGCTCGTGCGTGGATTCCGCAGGTGGTAATATCGGGTCAGGCAACCTATCAATCGGCAACGCCAACATATCCCGATGCGTTGCAGGGTATGTTGTCGGCAAGTGGCGTGGAGATGTCGGGTATTCGCAAAGACCAATACAAAGTAGCCATAGATGTTCAGCAGAACATCTGGGATGGAGGTCAGTCGAAGGCAAACAAGGCTATTGCCGAGGCGGAGGCTCAGGAGCAGCGAAGTCGTGTTGATGTGTCGCTCTACGACCTGCAACAGAGGGTTGACAACCTCTATTTCGGCATCTTACTTTTGGATGAGCGTGTTGCGCAGACCGAGGAGCAGATTGGTGTATTGGAGAGCAATCTCGCCCGTATGCGTGCATATTATAACAATGGTACAGCGATGCAAGCTGATGTAGATGCTATCGAGGCGGAGGTTTTGACTGCTCGTCAGACACTCGGACAGATAGAGGCATCACGAGCAAGCTATCGTCGTATGTTGGAGATTTTCATCGGTCAGTCTCTTTCAAGTAATAGGCTACAACGCCCCGCATCGGTCGATGTTACAAGCCGCACCTCTGCACGCCCTGAGCTTGCTCTTTTTGAGGCACAGGAGGGTAGACTAAATGCACAGCGCAGAGCGATAAATGCCTCTACTATGCCAAGATTTAGTGCCTTTGCACAAGGCTACTATGGCTATCCAGGATTGGATATGTTTCAGAGTATGGTTTCGGCAGAGTGGACACCAAATGCTATTGTTGGCGTGCGTATGTCGTGGAATATAGGAGCATTCTACACCAAGCGAAACAACCTCGAAAAGTTGAATACGGCACAAAGGCAGATTGCCATACAACGAGATGTGTTCCTATTCAACAGCGAGATGCAGACCTCACAGGATGATGGCAAGATTGCTCGACTTCGTCAGGCTGTGGCAGATGATGAGCGTATTGTGGAGTTGCGCCGAAATGTGCGTATGGCAGCGGAGTCAAGGTTGGAGAATGGCGTAATAGACGCAACCGACCTGCTTAGAAAGATTACAGATGAGACAAACGCTATGCTCAACCGTAGCACCCACGAGATAGAACTTTTGCAAGCACAATATAGATTAAAACATACATTAAATCAATAGATTATGAAACGAATAGTATATATAGTCGCAGCGATGCTGGCAGTGTCGTGTGGCACAGAGGCAAAATTTGACGCACAAGGAACATTTGAGGCTACCGAGGTGATTATCTCTTCCGAGGCAGCGGGTCGCATCCTGAGTTTTGATATTAAGGAGGGAATGACAATCGATGCAGGTGAGCCACTCGCCGTGATAGATAGTGTGCAACTCCACTTGCAGCGTAGCCAACTCGAAGCACAACTCTCGGCTTTGCTCAACTCTCGTCCCGATGTACAAACACAAGTAGCATCGCTTCGTGAGCAGATTGCAACATTGAAGGTGGAGCAAAGACGCATCGAGAATATGCTCAGAGATGGTGCTGCCACCGAGAAACAGAAGGATGATGTTGATGCTCAGATTCGCATCTTGGAGAGCCAACTCTCTGCAACACTCTCAACGCTCAACACTAATACCTCAACCATAAATAGCAATGCAGAGGCTATTCGAGTTCAGATTTCAGCCCTGGATGACCGCATCGCAAAGTGTCGTGCAACCTCGCCAATTAGCGGAACTGTGCTTGTAAAGTATGCTCAGGAGGGCGAGTTGGCAACAGTTGGCAAACCTCTTGTGAAGATTGCTGACCTTGGCAACATATATCTTCGTGCCTACTTCACATCCGACCAACTTGCAAGCATTAAGCTTGGCGATGAGGTTACAGTTACTGCCGATTTCGGTGGTGAGGAGCGTTACGATTATGTAGGTCGTGTGGCGTGGATTTCACCCGAGAGCGAGTTTACTCCTAAGACTATTCAAACCAAGGACTCTCGTGCAAACTTAGTATATGCTGTGAAGATTGCAGTAGAGAATGATGGTCGATTGAAGATTGGATTGGCGGGCGAAGTAAAGTTGTAGTATGAGTGCCATTGAGATACATAACCTATCCAAGAGTTTCGGCAAGGTCAAGGCTCTCGACTCGGTATCTTTATCGGTCGAGCGTGGCGAGTTGTTTGGACTTATTGGTCCCGATGGAGCAGGAAAGAGTACGCTTTTTCGTCTGCTCACAACGCTGCTTAACCCCGATGATGGTAGTGTCTCGGTTGATGGCTATGACATAGTCAAGGATTACCTCTCTATTCGTTCTCGAGTAGGTTATATGCCTGGGCGATTCTCTCTCTATCCCGATTTGTCGGTCGAGGAGAATCTAAACTTCTTTGCTGCGTTGTTTGGTGTAACTGTCGAGGAGTCATACGACCTTATTGCACCTATCTACTCGCAGATTGAGCCATTCCGCACTCGACGAGCAGGTAAACTATCGGGAGGTATGAAGCAGAAATTGGCTCTCTCGTGTGCGCTGATTCATCGCCCAAGTGTGCTCTTTTTGGACGAGCCTACTACGGGCGTGGATGCTGTTTCTCGCAGCGAGTTTTGGGATATGCTCGCAGGGTTGAAGGAGCGAGGGATTACGATTCTGGTCTCAACTCCATATATGGACGAGGCTTCTCGTTGTGATAGAATAGCTCTTTGCAACGAGGGACACATTTTAGGTATTGACACGCCACAAAACATAGTCGAGAAATTCGACTCACCTCTGTACGCCGTGAGAGCCGATAATATGTTCACCCTGTTGGAGTCTTCCCGAGAGGTGCAAGGTGTTGTGGAGTGCTATCCCTTTGGCGAGGTGCACCACTTGGTAGCGAGCAACGATTTCGATGTTAAGCACTACAAAGAGGCGTTGAACCACATTGAAAATCTTGTCATCACACCCACACAACCAACCATTGAGGATATGTTTATTAAACTGATGAAACGATGAGCGACATAGTTATTTCGGTGCAAGAACTGACAAAGTGTTTCGGCGACTTTGCTGCCGTTGACCACATATCGTTTGATGTCCGCCGAGGCGAGATTTTCGGATTTCTCGGTGCCAATGGTGCGGGCAAGACTACCGCTATGCGTATGCTCTGCGGATTGAGTTATCCCACATCAGGTAGCGGCACGGTGGCGGGCTTCGACATCACCAAAGAGGGTGAGCAGATTAAACGCCACATAGGTTATATGAGCCAACGATTTTCGCTCTACAACGACCTTACGGTATGGGAGAATATCAATCTATTTGCAGGTATATACGGGTTGTCGAAAGCCGACACAGAGAGTCGTGCAACAGAGCTGCTCGAAAGGCTAAACTTCACTTCGGAGCGTAATACTTTGGTCGGCTCGCTACCTCTTGGTTGGAAGCAGAAGTTGTCGTTTGCCATAGCTACGATTCATCGCCCCGAAGTTGTGTTCTTGGACGAGCCTACGGGAGGCGTTGACCCCGTAACACGCCGTCAGTTTTGGGAGATGATATACGAGGCTGCGGAGGGTGGCACGACCATATTTGTCACTACCCACTATATGGATGAGGCGGAGTATTGCAGTCGTGTGTCTATTATGGTCGACGGCAAGGTGTGCGCCCTCGATACCCCTACACGCCTAAAACAACAATTTGCCGCAGAGTCTATGGACGAGGTGTTCCGCACATTGGCTCGTGGCGCACAGAGAGGAGAGTAGTCTGCTATGAAGGGAAATTTTTTATCGTTCGTAAAAAAGGAGTCGCTGCACATCCTGCGAGATAAGCGTACGATGCTTGTCGTAATGCTTATCCCTGTTGTGTTGATGGTGCTATTTGGCTTTGCCATATCTACGGAGGTTAACAATATCAATGTGGCTGTGGTCGCTCCTGACCGCACCGATGGCGTTGAGGATGCTGTTAATCGTCTTGTAGCCAATGATTATTTCACTTTCAAAGGCTATATCTCGCAAGACCAAATAGATTCAAAATTACGCTCAGGCGAGGTGGGTGCTGTAGTCTGCTTTGCCTCGGACTACGACCGTCGTGTGGCACAGATTGAGGCAGGGCTTCAATCTACACCCGTGATTCAAGTTGTGGTCGATGCTGCAAATGTCAATACAGCAGGTGCAGCAACAGCCTACTTACAGGGTGTATTGCTTGGCTCAGCTTCGCAACAAGCGTTGTTTGAGAGTCGTATGCTCTTCAATCCGCAGATGAAGAGTGCATACAATTTTGTACCTGGTATTATGGGCTTGATATTTATCTTGGTGTGTGCAATGATGACATCAGTGTCAATTGTGCGTGAGCGTG
>JAFVVS010000130.1 GCA_017502025.1 Alistipes sp.
ATAGGGAGTATAGGGAGTATAGGGAGTATAGGGAGTATAGGGAGTATAGGGAGTATAGGGAGTATAGGGAGTATAGGGAGAATAGGGAGAATAGGGAATTTAGTGATTGTTGCTTATTACCCTCTCTAAATTCTCTAAATTCTCTAAATTCTCTAAATTCCCTAAATTCCCTAAATTCCCTAAATTCCCTAAATTCTCTAAATTCCCTAAACTCCCTAAGTTCTCTTTGTTCTTTGCTCTCAACTCTCAACTCCTAACTCCTAACTCCTAACTCCTAACTAACAAAAAAGCACCCTCATCGGGTGCTTTTTTGTTGAGAGCAAGCTGCTCTACTCCTCGGGGAGTTCGAACTTCTCGATGCCTGCCTCGACGAGCATATTGAACCACGAAACGGCCTTCTTGATATCCGAGTCGTGAACTCGCTCACGGTCGTAGTCCGAAATAACCACGCCAAAGAACTCCTTCAAGCGTGCGTTGCCCTCCTTTACCGATGGGCCAGGTTTGCCCTCTGTGTAGGCATACATCTTGGTGAAGACCTCGGCAAGAGGAATATCCTCGCCCTCGGTATACATCGAAATCTCGGTCAATGCGCTAATGCGTGACGATGCAGATGCGTTCATTCGCTTACCATCGAGCAACGACTCAACGATAAAGCCATTGCGTGACTGTGCAACATAACGGAACAAGCCAGGCTGTCCCGAAATTGCCAAAATATCCTTAAATTCCATACTTATATATTATATTGTGTAAAATTTTACTTCTTGATATTGACATCCATCTGCGGGAATGGGAACTTGATACCCTTCGATGGCAACTCCTTATACATCTTCTCGTTCATATCGAAATAGAGTCCCCAATAGTCGGCATTCTTCACCCACGCACGGATAGAGAGGTCGACCGAGCTGCTATTCAAGGTCGTGACATAGACAACAGGTGCATTCTCCTTCAATACACGGGCATCCGCCTCCAACATAGCCAAAATCTCACGACGAGCAACATCGACATCGTCGCCATACGAAATCGAAAGTCTCCAATCGACACGACGAGTCTCCGACTGCGAGTAGTTGTCGATAATGGAGGTTGCAATCGAGTTGTTAGGTACATAGATAGTCTGGTTATCAGGAGTTTTGAGGCTGGTAGAGAACAAGCCGATAGACTCGACTGTACCCGACTGTCCCATAGACTCGATATAGTCGCCAACCTTGTATGGGCGGAGCAAAAGCAACACTACGCCACCTGCAAAGTTCTGCAAGGTGCCGCTCAACGCCATACCGATAGCCAAACCTGCCGAAGCAAAGAGTGCGAGGAACGACGAGGTATTCACACCGAGGGTCTGCACGATGGCGAATACCAACATCACCATCAACAACGCCTTGACCAAGCTACGAAGGAACGAGCGCAACGAAGTCTCGACCTTGTGGCGATTGAACGCCTTATCCATAAGACGGATAATCCACTTAATAATCTGCTTACCAACGAAATAGATAGCAAGAGCAATCACAATTTTAAGCAAGATCCAACCCGCCTCCTGAACCAAGTCGGTGAGGAGTTGATGATAGTCCAAGTGCGAAATTTTCTTCACAGCCTCAACCAACTGCTGCTTCTGAATACTGTCGGGAACGATAAGAGGTGCCTTCTCGACCTCGGTCTGTAATAGATGTAACATAACTGTATAGTTTTGATATTTTAGCACAAAATTAGCAAAAATTCGCAATATTTAGTAATTTTGTTAGGATTTAGACCATTTTTTTTTGGATAAATGAAGCGACTAACCCTTATTTTGATACTATCGGCACTCCTTGCAGTGGGTTGTTACGATCGTCACGACGAGCCTCTGTCGGGGGAGTTTTCGGCGCAGGCGAATTGCGACATCGGCACGCTACGGCAACTCTGCGAAGGCGATGGTTTTCACCTGGTTACGGAGGAGTTTATCTGCGTGGGGCGCATCACAAGTTCAGACCGAGAGGGGAATTTCTACCGCTCGATAGTCGTCGAGGAGGGGAGCGGAGGTGCAGAGGTAAAGTTGGGAGCCTATAACCTTGCATCGCAATATCCCGTTGGGCTAATGGTGGCTCTTCATCTCAAAGGCACGGCTCTCGCCGTCGAAAATGGCGTGGTGCAGATAGGTCTGCCACCACAGAGCTTCGACTCCTCACCTCGGGAGATGGAGGCACAGGCGGTTATTGACCGCCATATCGTGCGCAGTTCCTCAATTGAGGATGTTGCACCTACGATATGTGATTTAGGCTCGCTCGACACCTCGTTGTGTGGTCGTCTCCTCCGCATCGAAGGCATCCGCTACTCTCCACTCGAAGAGGATGACGCAAGCGACTATTACCGCTTTGTCGATGAGAATAGCAACGCAATATTCATCTATATTTCGTCCTACGCCGAGTTTGCCGATATCGAATTTGGCGACGATACTCTCGCCATTCAAGGCGTACTCTACCACGAATCGGTGGGCAGAGGTATAGGTAAGCAGTTTGTACTAAAACCTCGTTTCGATGATGATTTTTCGCCTTCTGGTAGTAGCTTTTAGCCTGCTCTTGCTACCCTCTTGCTCCGACAACGGCAGCGATGACCTCAACGGTCGCAAAGAGGTGAGTATTGCTCACCTGAAATCGCTCTGTCGGGGCGATCACTATCGCATTGTCGAGGATATGGTGGTGCGAGGTGTGGTGATTGCAAACGATAGGCTCGGAGAGTATCACAACAGCATGGTCGTAGTCGATAGAACGGGAGGTGTAGAGGTTTCAATCGAGAGTCCGAACCTCTCGGCATTGCTACCCATATACTCCGAAGTTGAGATTCTTTGCAGTGGGTTGATGCTCGCACGCATAGGTGGCAAAATCGAGCTCGGAGCACCCTCTACGGACGATTTTCCAATCGGCAACATCGGCGAAGAGATGCTTGGTAGCTATATTCGGGTGGTGGGTGTATGCGAAGATTTCACACCCGTAGTCAAGCAATTTTCGGAGATTGGAGTCGAGGATATAAGTTGCGTTGTTCGCTTCGAGAATATCCGCATATGCGATGAGGAGCGAGGGTTGAAGTGGTGCGATACCGACGAAAATGGCGAAGTCATCACCACAGACCGCACCTTTGTCGATAGCGAGGGCGACACCTTTACGCTCCGCACACTCGCAACCTGCCACTACGCCAAGGAGGTAATCCCAACAACAGAAATAGCGGTCATCGGAGTTATTGACTACGCCGACAACCGCCATTTTCTAAGGATAGTAAATAGGTGGATTATTCAATCGTCTTAACAACCTCTACCAACAACTTCCAGAACTTATCCACGGTTGCAATTTCGAGTCGCTCATCGGGCGAATGCACACCACGGAGAGTCGGGCCAAACGACACCATCTCCAAGTGTGGATACTTCTCCAAGAACAAACCGCACTCCAAGCCTGCGTGGATAGCACGCACCTTAGGCTCCGAGCCAAACAACTTCACATACGCCCTCTTTGTGCATTCGAGGAGCGTCGAGTTAGGGTTTGGCGCCCAACCAGGGTAGCCATCTGAATGAACAACCTCGCAACCAGCCGCTACGAATGCGCTCTCGACCTGCAACTTTGCATACTCCTTGGCACTCTCTACCGACGAACGCTGCGATGTGGTGATAACAATCTTATCCTCGGCAAACTTCACCGATGCGAGATTTGTAGAGGTCTCGACCAAGCCCGGCATTGCTGCCGACATAGCCAACACGCCCGAAGGTACGCTCAACAACGCCAACAACAGGTTGCGCTGTGTCACCTCTGCCAAGACGGTAGCAGGAGCTTCAACGCCCTGAACATCGACCTTTGCGCCCTTCTCCACGATTGCGAACTCGGCACACAAAGCCTCGCCAAACAACTTAACATCGCTCTCGAACTCGCTTGCTTTTGCGCTTGGAACACCCAATACCACATACGCCTCACGAGGGATAGCGTTGCGCAAGTTTCCGCCATCGAAGTGCGACAACTTTGCACCAAACAACCTTACGGCACGCTCGGCAATGCGGGCTGCCCACTTGTTGGAGTTGGCGTGACCCTTGTCGATATCGTCGCCCGAGTGTCCGCCCAAAAGACCGCTTACGCTAACCTTGTAGTAGGTGTAATCGGCAGGAGCCGACTCGGTCGAAAGTGGCAGATAAGCCAATGTATCGACACCTCCGGCACAGCCAATAAAGACCTCGCCCTCATCCTCCGAGTCGAGGTTTATGAGGTACTTGCCCTTGACCATACCCTCGCCCAAGTTGAAGGCTCCGGTGAGGCCTGTCTCCTCATCCACGGTGAAGAGTGCTTCGAGAGCAGGGTGCGCCACCGACTCATCAATGAGCAGAGCCAATGCGGCTGCAATACCGATGCCGTCATCCGCTCCGAGTGTAGTGCCGTCGGCCTTAACCCAGCCATTGTCGATATAGGTCTGGATAGCATCGTTCTCGAAGTCGAACACCTTGTCCGAATTCTTCTCGCAGACCATATCGGTATGCGCCTGCAACACTACGGTAGGGCGATTCTCGTAGCCCTCGGTTGCAGCCTTGCGAATTACGACATTGCCGATAGCGTCGCACTGATACTCCAAGTTGTGTTTCCGGGCAAACTCCACGAGGTATTTGCCTATCTTCTCCTCTTTCTTCGATGGGCGTGGCACCTTCGTAATCTCGTCGAAGAGACCCCACACCAATTGTGGTTCCAAGTTTTTCATAGTTTCAATTATTAGCTTTTAGCCATTGGCCATTAGCCATTAGCTTTTTTTAGTTAAAAGTTTCTTATTTCCACAGCTTCACGAAATCGCTTATGATGAGATTATTTTTGTGCGAAGCGAGGCGACGAAAGCGCAGCATAGTATGCCTATGTGAGCATTTCGGCGACCGAAGCTCTCGTGCAAAAAGAACTCATCAGAACGATTTTAACAGGCATACTGCTGTGGCGGATACTCCCTTCTCTTCGCCCTCGAAGCCGAGATGCTCGGTGGTGGTAGCTTTGACCGATACCTGCTCGACAGAGATACCTACTGCATCGGCAATACGCTGACGCATAAGGTCGATATAGGGGCGCAACTTGGGGCGTTGCATAGCGATGGTGGAGTCGATATTTCCCACTTTGTAGCCCTTGCTCTCGATGAGCGCAACAACCCTGCCCAACAAGATAAGCGAGTCGATACCCTTGAACTCCTCGGAGGTGTCGGGGAAGTGCTTGCCGATGTCGCCAAGAGCCAATGCGCCAAGCAGTGCATCGCAGATAGCGTGCACCAGCACATCGCCATCGGAGTGGGCAATACAACCCTTTGTGTGGGGTATCTCCACCCCACCGAGCACCAATCGCAACCCTTCGCCAAGGGCGTGAACATCATATCCGTGTCCTATTCTGAAATCCATTCTGTTTGAGAACTAAAAATTATTTTCAACTACTCACTACTCTCTACTCACTACTCACTCTTTTATATCTCTTGTCCCTCAAATGGCAGTTCGCCCACAGGTGGAGGGGTTGGCTGGTAGTAGATTGGGCGTGCTGCGACGATGCTATCCACCACATATCGTGTCATACCACGCCACGGCAACGAGCCGAAGTACTCCTTGTAGTGTAACTCCACATTCTGACCTCCGAGCAACATCAGGCGCTCCGCCAGCTCCCTATTCGTAACCGAGAAGTCGAACTCGTGCGACTGCACACCTGCCGTCTGCGCACGGAAGCCCGCCTGGATGAGTTTGCCCTCGAAGGTCTTGAAGATTACGCCCTTATGGACCACATAGTTCAACTCGCCACTCTTGACTCCCTCGCCAAAGACGAAGTAGAAACGGAAGTAGAAGAACAACGCACCTGCCACAACGAGCAGTATCACAAACAGTGCAGAAAACTTTTTCATAATAGTATCTGTTTTTATTGTTTTTACTCAATAGATAAAAGACGAGAGAAGTTGAGAGTTGAGAGTTGAAAGTTGAGAGATTTCTCACTCCTAATTCCTAACTCCTAACTCCTAACTATCTTTCTGAACGGCAGCTTCATCACTCCGAAGAACGCCTCGCCGAAGATCGAGCTCGACATCTTCGAGGTGCCGAGTTCTCGGTCGGTGAAGACGATAGACTCCTCACGCAAGCGGAAGCCGTGTCGCCAAGCCGTATATTTCATCTCTATCTGGAAGCCGTAGCCAATCATCCGAATCTTGTCGAGGTCGATAGAGCGCAACACCTCCGCCTTGTAGCCCACAAAGCCTGCGGTGGAGTCGTAGATAGGCATACGGGTAACCATTCGCACATAGAGCGATGCTCCGTAGGAGATGAGGATGCGTGAGAGTGGCCAATTCACCACATTCATACCCTTCACATAGCGTGAGCCGATAGCAACATCGGCATCGCTCTCCAAGCGAGAGGCAAGACGCAACAAGTCGTCGGGATTGTGCGAGAAGTCGCAATCCATCTCGAAAATCTCGTCGTAGCCACGCTCCAATGCCCACTTGAAGCCCGCAATATAGGCGGTACCCAAGCCGAGCTTGCCACTACGCTCCACCAGATGCACTCGGTCGCCATACTCGGCAATCTTCGCTCGGATGATGTCGGCGGTGCCATCGGGCGAGCCGTCATCGACATAGAGAAGGTCGAACGCTCCATCGAGCGACATCACCTTATCGGTCATACGAGCCACATTCTCACACTCGTTGTAGGTTGGAATTATTACGATTCTCTTCATAATTCTATTTAGCTATTAGCCGTTAGCCATTAGCCATTGGCTTTTTTATAATTCAAAATGCAAAATGCAGAATGCAAAATTTAGCGCAGTAAAATGGCATTCGCTCCCGCTGGTCGCTAAATGGCAACGAATGGCATTCGCTCGTTACACTCGCTGAATGGCAAATGCGCCTCTCATTAAGCACTCCTTTGGAGTGCGCTGCCATTAAATGTCATTAAGGGAGTAAGCCCGAATGCCATTAAATGCCATCTTTATTGGCGCAATTAACTCATCAGAACGATTTTTTTCCGAATAAGTAACGCACGACTATCGAGCCGTAGTATAGCGGTGCTTCGTGCTTGACATTGGCTCGGATAATCTTTCGTTCCCTCGCCAAACGCTTATGCCAGCGCAAAAAGTCTCGCCAAGCCTGAAATACCGCCTTCGCACTCTTCGATTTACCCTGCGCAAGGTAGCTCAATGCCGCAGCCAAGTCCAAAAATGGTCGCACCACTGCCACCAACGCCCTCTGCCCCGATGATGCACAACGGTATAGCATTGCGAGGTTGTTGCGGTGGTTGAGCATAGTCTTGAATGGCGAGTCGACCGAGAGTGTTGCACCGCCCAGGTGATAGACCTTCGCGCGAGGTTCTACCATAACCCTCTTGCCCGAGAGCCACACACGCCAGCAGAGGTCAATCTCCTCCTGATGGGCAAAAAACTCCGCCGAAAAGCCTCCCAGCTCGGCAAAGACCTCGGCACGACAGCAGAAGGCTGCACCACTACCCCACATCACATCGCACGGAGTGTCGTACTGTCCGTTGTCCTCCTCCACCATCGAGAGGATGCGACCACGGCAGAATGGGTAGCCC
Organism: Alistipes sp.; assembly: GCA_017502025.1. Taxonomy (GTDB): domain Bacteria; phylum Bacteroidota; class Bacteroidia; order Bacteroidales; family Rikenellaceae; genus Alistipes. Next base: position 7,529 of record JAFVVS010000130.1, read on the forward strand.
AAGATATCTATAAAACCGCCCGCAGCACCAGCATACTCAAACATCTCTCGGCGCTTATCGTCGAGAATCTTCGGCACTACAACTGCCACATCCTCGTTGCGTTCAAGCACCTCCACGAGAGGCTGCAACCACCCCTCCGCAGGCTCTATGTCGGAGTTGAGCAGCACAAAGGTGTCGTAGTCCTGCAACTGCGCCAAAGCACGATTGTAGCCCTCGGCAAAGCCGTAATTGCGGTCGAGAAGAACGAGTTGCACACTCGGCATCTCCGCCTTCAACCACTCCACCGAGCCATCGGTCGAGCCGTTGTCGGCAACCACAATATCCGCATCGGGCGTAGTGCTGACCACGCTCGGCAGATAGTGTTGCAGATGTTGCAAACCATTCCAATTGAGTATTACAACCGCCGTCTTCAATCTCTCTACTCCTTCACTTTGTAGTTATCGTAGTACTTCGCATCGGCACCCGGGCGATTCTTCCAGCGACGATGCGACCACATCCAATACTCGGGTTTAGCCTCGATGGTACGCTCCAAGCATCGCACATAGCGTTCGGTTATCTCGTGAGGAGCGACCTCCTCTACGCCGTCGTATATCTGTGTGTAGTTGTGGCGATAGCGACCCGCCTCGATACGCTCCAACTCCATATAGAAAATTGGCAAGCCGAACTTCAACGCCAACTGTTCGCCACCGTCGAAAAACAACGAGTCGTGGTTGAGGAAGCGATGCCAGCAGCACCCCTTCGTTGGTGGGCAGTTCTGGTCGGCAATCAAGCCTACAACCAATTTCTTGCCATTTATGCCGTGGCGATTGGCGATAAAGTGGCGCATAAGCTGCTTGCTCGGCACCACATCGGTCGCAGGGTTGTTACGCAAGCGATGCAACAACTTATCCATAATGCGGTTTTTCAGTGGTCGGTATGCCACCACCAAGTGGTGATTTGGCGTTGCGAGATAGAGGTTTAAGGCTATCTCCCAAAAACCGTAGTGCGAGGTCATTGCTATAAAATTGCGCCCCTCAATCTGCTCGTTGAAGTTCTCCGTGAGGTTGAACTCAGTGTTCTTTGCTCGTCGTTTGTCGTTCATACCTGCCAACGAGAGTGTCTCGATAATCATCTCGGCAAGGTGGCGATAGTAGCGACGGCATATCTCGTCAATCTCCGCATCGCTCTTCTCGGGGAAGGAGTCGTGCAACTGCTTGTTGATTACGGCATAGCGATAATGCGCCACCGAGCGCAAGATAAATGCCACAAAGGGCGTAAGCACTCCATAGCGCACACAACGAGGCAGTATGGCTATGAGGTAGCACAAGCACCACAATAGCCCTACCATTGTGTTCTCGTATATATCTCTGATTTTACTCTTCATCTTCGTCGTGGTTATTTTTCTTGGTCGAGCGACCTGCTACTACTATTACAAACTCACCCTTTGGTGCGTGCTGGCGGAAGTGCTCTGCCACCTCGGCAAGTGTTCCTCGCACAGTCTCCTCGAACATCTTGGTGATCTCTCTCGAAACAGCCACCTCACGCTCCTCGCCCATAACCTCGGCTAACTGCTCCAAGCACTTCACTACACGGAATGGCGACTCGTAGAATATCATCGTGCGCTCCTCCTCTGCCAACGCCTCGATGCGCTTCTTGCGACCCTTCTTCTGCGGAAGGAAGCCCTCGAAGCAGAATCTATCGCACGGGAAGCCGCTCTGCACCAATGCCGGCACAAAGGCAGTAGCACCCGGAAGTGTCACGACATCCACACCTCGCTCCACGCAGGTGCGCACAAGCAGAAAGCCAGGATCAGAGATACCAGGAGTACCCGCATCCGAGACCAAAGCGACATCCTTGCCCGCCTCGATAGCGTCTGCCACCATCTGCACGGTGGCGTGCTCATTGAATTTGTGGTGCGAGCGCAACGGCTTCTCGATGCCGAGGTGTTTGAGCAGCACCGAGCTTGTGCGAGTATCCTCGGCAAGGATGAAATCCACCTCCTTCAACACCCTGATTGCTCGGAGGGTTATATCCTCCAAGTTGCCGATTGGGGTGGGTACGATGTATAGTTTTGCCATATTAGTTATATTTTCTTTGCAAGAGCTCCATTACAAGTTTTGTTGCCTGAGCATTTGGCGACCAAGTGTAGTTCTCCGAGATGTAGATTATACAGTCGTCGAACGATGGTTGCTTGTCGAGGGTTGTAATGGCATTGTCGTACTCCTCGGCATTGCCGTCGAAGAGCTCACGAATAAGCATAAACTTATCTGCCAAGCCTATCGCCTCACGCAACGATGCCACGGGGGCACTCTCGGCTACACCCTTGGGGCAAGCGATGGTGTCCGCCACCGAAGGTGACTCGTGGAACTGCTCACCAAGCACAGGCGTAGGTGCATCCTCGTAGAGGGAGAGGAGGGCACTTTTAGACGAATGACGAGAGACGAAAGACGAGAGTTCATCCTTCTCAACTGCGAGTTCTTCGGTAGCTGCGGGCTCTTCTGCAACTGACTCGGCAACAGGCTCCTCAATAGGGGTGATAGGGGTTTTAGGGGTGATGGGGGTTTCAGCAACAGCTACTATCTCCTCACTGCTCTCTTCTATCTTCTCACTACTCTCTGCAACCTCTTCGTTTTCCGTTTTCCGTTTTCCGTTTTCCGTTTTCAGTTCTCCGTTTTCCGTTTCTTCGTCTTCCTCCTCGTTGAAGATGAGTTCGACCTCAACCTCAGGCTCGGTCTCCTCTTGCTCCTCATCTTGCTCCTCCTCGGTAGGGGTTATAGGGGCAATAGGGGCAATAGGGAGTTCAACAACAGACTCCTCGACAGACTTCTCAACAACAGACTCCTCTTCTACATTGGACTGTCTTTCGTCTTTCGTCTCTCGTCTTTCGTCTGAATATTTCAATTCGGCATAAGCCTCTCGCAACTCGGTAAGGAGTATATCTCGTTCGATGTCGGAGAGCATTCCCACACGCTCCGCATCCTCCAAAATCTGCAACGCTCGTTGCAATCTAGCCTTCACTTCCATATCAATACATTTACTTTAATTTACAAAGATACAAAAAATTTCTCAACTCTCAACTCTCAACTCTCAACTTTTTTCACTATCTTTGCCTCGACATAAGGGGTGCTGAAAGAATTCAAAATTC
>JAFVVS010000015.1 GCA_017502025.1 Alistipes sp.
TCGGACTGTGGCTTGGCAAGCATCTACTTCTCGTCTGACCACGAGAATAGCGATAGGTGTCGTGAGATTATAAATAAAGAGATTAAGCGATTGCAAGAGAGCGCATTAACCACTCGCCAACTCTCTATGGCAAAGCGTCAGTTTATAGCGCAATTAGCCATAGTTAATGAGTCTGCCGAGGGCTATATGATGGGCGCAGGCAAGAGCCTCTTGGCGTATGGCGAGGTCGACACCTTGGAGGAGTCCTACCGCAAGATAAACGCCGTAACCGCCTCGGAGATTATGGAGGTGGCAAACGAAGTGTGGCGTGAGCCTTCGGTGTTGCTCTACCGATAGCGCAGTTGCCGTTTGTTACACTGTTACACTGTTACACTGTTACAAGGGCGTAACACTTGTTACATTGTTACACTGTTACAGGGGCGTAACGCATGTAACACCGTAACACCGTAACAAAAAGACTAAAAAGCTAATGGCTAATGGCCAATGGCTAATAGCCCAAATAAAAACTATGGATAAACTTGACCAATACATCGAGGCGATGTCCTCACCGCAGACGGAGTTGTTGCACGAGTTGGAGCGTGAAACATACTTGCGTGTGATTAACCCACGAATGATTTCGGGGCATATTCAGGGTAAACTCTTGGAGATGCTTGTGCGTATGTTGCGCCCACGCCGAATACTCGAAATTGGCACCTTCACGGGCTACTCGGCTATCTCGATGGCTATGGGCTTGGAGGAGGGAGCAGTGATTGACACCTTCGAGGTTGATGACGAGTTGGAGATGATTGCAGCCGACTTCTTCGAGCGCAGTGGCTGTGGCGACAAGATTCGCCAGCACATCGGCTCGGCACTCGACCTCGCACCGCAGTTGGGCGAGAAGTACGACCTTGTATTTATCGATGGCGACAAGCGAGAGTATCGTGCCTACTACGAGATGTTGTTCGAGCACGATATGGTACACCCAAACTCCTTTATCTTGGCGGATAACATCCTCTGGTACGGCAAGGTTGTCGAGGAGGTCGCACGCAAGGATAAGCAGACGCAGGAGATCGTCGCCTTCAACGACTATGTTCGCAACGACAGCAGGGTAGAGAATGTTATTCTTCCGCTCCGTGACGGAATAAACCTGATAAGAGTGAAATAAACGGAAAGCGGAACCGACGCTGCGGAGCGAGAGCATAGTGCAAACAAGTTTGCCCTCTGCCGAGCCGCGAGGAGGAAAGCCTGCGAAGCAGGGTTAAAGCGGAAAACGGAAAACTTTTTGAGAGTTGAGAGATGGAAAATCGCCACCAACTGAATGTTGATGGCGATTTCTCATTTTTAGCAAAATTATCTTACTTAGTATATCTTGCCTTGATATTGTCGGTTGCCTTCTTCAACAACTCGGTAGGGCAGCAGAGTGTGATACGAACATATCGCTTACCCTCGGTACCGAAGATACCACCAGGGGTGAGGAATACATCGCACTTCTCCATAACCTCGTCAGAGAAGTCGTAGCAGTCGCCCTCGTAGTCGGCAGGAATCTCTGCCCATATGAACAAACCTGCCTGGTTTGGCTGATAGGTACAACCGAGAGCATCGAGCAACTCGTTACCCTGCTTCTCACGCTCACGGTAGATAGCGTTCAACTCGGTGAACCAATCCTCTCCCAACGAAAGAGCAGTCTCGGCAGCCGCCTGAACAGGGTAGAACATACCCGAGTCCATATTCGACTTGAAGGTGAGGATTGAGTTGATCCACTCCTCCTTACCGATGATAACACCCACACGCCAGCCAGCCATCGAGTGACCCTTCGACAACGAGTTCATCTCCATAGCGACATCTTTTGCGCCCTCGATTGCGAGGATAGACATAGGCTTGTCGTTGTTGCGGATAAACGAATATGGGTTGTCGTGGATGATGAGGATGTTGTGCTTGCGACCGAATGCAACGATCTCCTCGAAGAGCTCCTTGGTTGGAGTCTGACCTGTCGGCATACCAGGGAAGTTTGCAAACATAATCTTCACGCCCTCTACGCCCGCAGCCTCGATAGCAGCGAAGTCAGGCTTGAAGCCATTCTCCTTGTTGAGCGAGTATGGGAGCATCACACCACCTGTCATAGTCACAGCAGCCTTGTATGCAGCATAACCAGGGTTTGGTACGAGCACCTTATCGCCAGGGTTGATGAATGTCTGGCAGATGTGCATAATACCCTCCTTCGAGCCGATGAGTGGCAATACCTCGGTGTTGAAATCGACATCTACACCGTACCACTTGCCGTACCAATCAGCGAAAGCCTTACGCAAAATAGGCTCGCCCTTGAACGACATATACTTGTGAACATCGGGGCGGAGAGCCTCCTTCGACAAACGCTCCACAACCGATGGGTGTGGCGGAAGGTCGGGGCTACCCATAGCCAACTTAATAATCTGACGACCGGTAGTCGCCTCAATCTCTGCAATCTCACGGAGACGACGAGAGAAGTAATACTCGCCAGTTCCGTCCATACGATGCGCACGCTCGATAGTAACTTTGCTCATAGTCAATTTTATAGTAAATGGTTTTCTTTGGTGCAAAGATAGTAAAAAGACGAGAGACGAAAGACGAAAGACGAGAGTTTTTTCAACAAAAAGTTAAAAGAATATGAGGTATTTATTGCGGGTATGATTTTTAATACCCGCAATAAATATGAGATGAGACCAATAAGACTAATAGGACCAATGGGAGGTTTTATGCTATTATCTCGAAAAGTGCAAAAGTGCGCCAAGAAAATAGTGGTTGTTAGCGGTAGTTAGAGGTTATTAGCGGAATTAGAGTAGCGCACCCTAACAACCCCTAATAACCCCTATCTAATTCTCAATTTTGCATTTTGCATTTTGCATTTTCCTCCTCTAAAGCTTCTGAATGTAATCCTTGTAGGCACTCCACGCCGTATCTTCCAAATAGCTATCGTAGCTTGCCGCAGGGACATATATAGGGCAACCTATCGGCGGATACAGATAGCTGGTGTTATTAAACACCCACTGACCGAGCACCGGTGGAACGGTCGCAAGGCAGGTTATACTCTGCACTACACAGTTGCAGAAAGCATAATCCTGAATGGTATGGACGGTCGAAGGAATGGTAATATTGCCAAGCTGTTTACACCCACCAAATGCGGCGTAGCAAATCTCTCTCAATCCCTCAGGGAGCGTTACATTCTTAAGTTTATTGCAACCATTCAAACAGTTTTTCTGCAACTCCTTAACACCCGACGGAATCTCTATTGCAGTGAGGGCGATACAGGAAGCAAAACAGCTCTCGCCAATCGATGTTATGCCACTGCCGAGGGTTATGCTCGATAGCAAATCGCAAGACTGAAACGCATAGTTTCCAA
>JAFVVS010000016.1 GCA_017502025.1 Alistipes sp.
GCAATGTCGAGTTGTTTATCATCGGTGGTGCGCCAATCAACAAGGAGACCGAGGCGTTCTTGAAGTCTATCCACTTCCCGATTATCGTGGGCTACGGTATGACCGAGTGTGCTCCACTTATCTCTGTAACGATCGACCCTACCGAGTTCAAGGTTCGTTCGTGCGGTAAGATTTTGCAGGGTATGATGGAGGTTAAGATTGACTCGGAGGATCAGCATAACATCCCTGGCGAGATTCTCGTTAAGGGCGAGTGCGTGATGCAGGGCTACTACAAGAATGAGAGGGATACCAAGGCGGCTTTGGATGCTGACGGATGGTTGCATACGGGCGATATGGGTACTGTCGATGAGGATGGCACAATCTACATTAAGGGTCGTTGCAAGACTATGATTTTGACCGAAACAGGTCAGAATATCTATCCGGAGCAGATTGAGGATAAGTTGAATAATTTGCCTTTGGTTGCCGAGTCGCTTGTGTTGGAGAATGGTGGCAAACTCTACGGCTTGGTGGTGCCGGACTTCGCACTCTGTGAGAAGGAGGGTATCGACAAGGATAAGCTCAACGAGATTATGAACGAGAACCTCAAATCGCTCAACGATCAGGTTGCAGTCTACGAGCGTTTGGTGCGCATAATCATCTATCCAAACGAGTTCGAGAAGACTCCGAAGCGCAGTATTAAGCGATACCTATACGATGTATCAAAACTCGTCTAACAAGGTAATTTCTGCGTTAGACATTGGTCGTTGAGATGCTCACATACACCCAAGTATGCTGCGCACTCAACGCCTTGTCTGCCTTGAAATTCTACTTGTTATACAAGTTTTAAGTGAGATATTGAAAGCTAAAAGCCAATGGCTAATGGCTAAAAGCCCCTAATAAATGAAACTTGGTAAGAACTTAAACATCCGCAAGCAGTTTATTGGCGAAAGCACCCTCTACTTTTTCGTATGGGTGCTGGTCTTTATTGTACCATTTATGAATGCAGGACTGATGTCGGAGGAGATTGCCGACCCTCGTGTTTCGCTGCTTGCATTGTTGAAGATTCTGCCATTTATGTTTCTGTTTCTGCTCAATCATCTTGTCCTGTTACGTTATTTGCATCGTGGAAAGTGGCGTTGGCTGTACTATGCTGTGGTGCTGACGCTGACAGTGTTTCTCTTCTCGATGATAGAGTTGTACGAGCAGCAGAACTCGGCAAAGCCCGATTTTGTCGCCTTGGCGGTATTCCCGTGGTGGGGTAACATTATAGCGGGAGCGTTGATGATCGGTGCGAACAACGCCATAAATGCGCTCTATCGCAATATGCAGCAAGACGAGGATGCGGAGCGTCTGCAACGACAGAATATCCAGGCGGAGATGTACTATCTGAAACATCAGATAAATCCGCACTTCCTGATGAATACGCTCAACAATATCCACGCATTGATCGATATCGACTCGGAGGCGGCAAAGCAGACCGTTTTGCAGTTGTCGGATATGATGCGCTATGTGGTCTACGACACGGGTGCGAACTCCATTCCGCTGAAAGATGATATAAAGTTTATGAAGAACTATATCGACTTGATGCGTATCCGCTACACCGACGATGTGAAGATATCGTTTGCCTATCCGCCACGCTTGCAGGGGCGTATAGATATTCCGCCACTGATTTTTATTGTATTTGTAGAGAATGCTTTTAAGCACGGAGTGAGTTACAACTCCACCTCCTATATAAATATTGATATAAAGTGCGAGAATGGCTTTGTTATAGGCCGCTTCGAGAATTCGGTCAATCAGCAGAGCCGTAAGTCGAAGCCAGGTATTGGTTTGGAGAATGTAAGTAAGCGACTCGACTTGATATATGGCTCGGACTACGAGCTGCGTATCGACGATATGAGCAACAGCTATTGTGTGACACTTAAAATTCCGACATTGAACAACAATGAGATGCATAGCAATTGATGATGAGCCATTGGCATTGCGCCAGATTACGAGCTACATAGGCAAGATCCCTTTTTTGGAGCTGGTAGCCACATTTCGTAGTGCCGTAGTTGCGCAGGAGTGGCTCAAAGAGAACGAAATTGACCTTATCTTTGTCGATATAAATATGCCCGATATGACGGGCGTGGAGTTTGTGCAGTCGCTCGACTCGAAGGCGATGGTTATCTTTACGACCGCCTATGCCGAGTATGCAATAGAGGGCTTCAAACTCTCGGCTATCGACTACCTGCTCAAACCATTTGGTTTGCAGGATATTACTCGTGCCTCGGAGAAGGCGTTGTCGCTCTACGAACTCTTGCAGTTGCAGGAGCAGCAGAGTGGCGAAGGTGCGTCGGAGGATAATTCGACCGAGCAGACCGAGGAGGGTGTATTATCGGTGCATGCCGACCGCAAAACTCACCTTGTGAAACTCTCGAATATTATCTATTTGGAGAGTGCGGGCGAGTATGTTCGCCTTCACCTTGCCGATGGTACCAAGCTGGTGACGCTATTCCGTTTGAAGAATATGGAGACCGAGTTGCAGTCTTCGCAATTTATGCGAGTGCATCGCTCCTACATTATCAACCTCACCCACATTTCGGGCTATACCAAGGGCAAGGTGTTCCTCTCGAACGACGACTATGTACCTATTGGCGAGAACTACAAAGAGCAGTTCCTTAACTATATAAACAACTCGCAATAGTAATGAAGAGAGGCCTGTTGGCGTTGTCGCCAATCGTTGTGTTATTGGTAGTTTATCTTGCTATGTCGCTCGCTTCGGGCGACTTCTATCGTATATCCATATCGGTGGCATTTGTGGCAGCTGCGGTCTATGCCGTGGCTATGCTGCGTAATATTAGCCACTCGTTGCAGGAGCGTGTGGCGATATTCTCGGAGGGCGCTTCGGACAAGAATATAATGTATATGATTTGGATATTTGTTCTTGCCGGAATCTTTGCCGCTACGGCAAAGGCTATGGGTGCGGTCGATGCCACGGTGCATTTTACTATGCAGTTGGTACCGACAGAGTTCCTCCCTGCGGGAATATTTGTGGCGGCGTGCTTTGTGTCGCTCTCGATTGGCACTTCGGTCGGAACTATCGTTGCGCTCACCCCTGTGGTTACGGGCTTGGCAGCGCAGATGGGTGCCGATACTGCGCAGATGGTGGCGATTGTTGTGGGAGGAGCCTTCTTTGGCGATAACCTCTCGTTTATCTCCGATACGACCATCGCAGCCACGATGACACAGGGCTGCAAGATGAAGGATAAGTTCCGCACAAACCTGCTTATCGTATTGCCTGCGGCGATGCTTTCGTTAGGCTTATACCTCTTTCTCGGATTGTCGGGAGAGGGCGGCATAGAGGCGGCGAGTGCTGCGGAGTGGTACAAGACATTACCATATCTGCTTGTCTTGGTTAGTGCCATTGCGGGCGTAAATGTCTTGGTGGTGCTTGTGCTGGGCATTCTCGCTACGGCAATTATAGGCTTGGCGTGTGGCTCATTGTCGGGAGTATCATTCTGCGAGGCGGCAGACGATGGCGTAATAGCGATGTGCGAACTCATCGTCATAACCCTTATGGCAGGCGGATTGATGAATGTGGTGAAGCAGAGTGGCGGTTTCGACTTTATCACTCGTGCCATCACAAATCGTGTATCGGGCAAACGAGGAGCCGAAGGTGCTATTGCGGGCTTGACTCTGCTGACCGATATCTGCACGGCAAACAATACGATAGCAATTATTACCGTAGGTCCTATTGCTCGTGATTTGTGCGAGCGATACGGTGTTTCGCCACGCAAGAGTGCCAGCCTTATGGATACAGCATCGTGCTTTGCGCAGGGAGTGTTGCCGTATGGAGCGCAACTGCTTATGGCGAGCGGTTTGGCGGGTATCTCGCCATTCGAAATCATACCTCACCTCTACTATCCTATGGCGATAGGTGTGATGGTTGTACTTTCGATTTTGTTTCAGTTTCCACGAATTAGCCAATAGATAAAATGAAGAGATTTTTTACATTAGCATTGCTTGTGGCTACCTCGCTATTCTTGGCGTGCGAGCCCGAGTATCCGTTTGGCGGAGACGAACCCGGCAACGGCAATCAGACACAGGAACCTATTCCTGTTCCAAAGCCCGATGAACCGGAGGAGCCCGAAAACCCAACCCCGGAGGAGCCCGAAAACCCAACACCCGAGCCCGAGCCAGCGGAGATTACTGCGACTTTGACATATTCGGAGTGTAAGAGTTCAATAGGAGGTTATAGCAAGCCTGCAAACTATCGCAATAGCTATGGCACTTGGGTGGTGTGTGCTTACGACTTTGGCAGTGCAATTCAGTTAAATTCTTACAAAAAGACCTCATATATTGGTACACCGACCTTCGAGGGAGAAATAAAGAAAATCTCGTTAGAATTTGTTGAAAGTTACTCGGATGATATCGAGTTGTGTGCCGAGAGCTCTTCGGGCACATTCGAGTCGTTCAAGTGTAGCGGCACAAGCAGAGAGTATACGTTAACTACTTCGGGACACAAGAGGCTCTTTATTCGCTCTACGGCGTGTGCTCGTATTACAAAAATTACTATCGTTGCGGGTGGCAATGGTAGCGGTAATGGCGGTGGCACAACGCCCGAGCCCGAAAATCCGACACCCGAAAACCCGGAGCCTGAAAATCCTACACCAGACCCAACTCCCGACCCAACTCCCGACCCAACTCCTGGCGATGGCTCAAATCCAAGCACCTACGCCTACGATTGGGCTGAGTTGCCTGTGATGGTCGACTCGAATAAGGATGGTCGTTTGGATAGCAATACTTCGCTTTACTACGCTCACCACCTCTGCGCCGGTAGCGAGAAGAATGCACAGCGCAATGGCTCGGCACGCAACTATACCGTGTGCTACTCGGCTGACCACCACTGCCCACTTTGGGTGGCAGCGCCTCGCCATCGCTCATACGAGAGCGGCGCATCGAGAACTGACGCATACGGAAAAGACCCGAAGATTCCAAGCTCTATACAGTACAACAGCAAGAGTACAGGTGGCGGTTGTAATAAGGGCCATATGCTCGGCTCGGCAGAGCGTTTGAGCTCAACAGCGACCAATAAGCAGGTGTTCTACTACACCAATATCGCACCGCAGTATAGCGATACCTTCAATACGGGCGGTGGTGCGTGGAATAACCTCGAAGACCATGTGGATGGCCTCGTTTGTAGCGATACTTTGTATGTGGTTATCGGTTGCTACTTCGACTCATTCACCAAGAATGGCGCCTCGGCTTCGCCAAAGACTATTTCGTTTGGTGGTCGCAGCGATGTATCGTGCCCAACGATGTTCTACTATGCGTTGTTGCGTACCAAGAAGGGTAATACAGGTAAGCGAGTGCAGGATTGCTCGGCAAGCGAGTTGCAGTGTGCAGCCTTCACCATCTGCCACAAGATGGCGAAGGGCCACAAGCCACAGGCTGCTGATATGATGTCGATTTCGGATTTGGAGAAGCTGACCGGTGTTACTTACTTCCCGAATGTGAAGAATGCGCCGAAGGCGACCTATAACTCTTCCGATTGGCTGTAAAAATCGTTCTGATTGGTAAATTTTGCACCAAACTTCAGATAGCGAGCTCCTCACATAGGTCTACTATGCTGCGGGCTCGCTACTTTGTTTCGCACAAAATTTCCTCAATCATTGACGATTTTGTGTTAATGGAAAATAAAATAGCCAATGGCTAATGGCCAATGGCTAAAAGCAAAAAAAAGGTTGAGATTACTCAACCTTTTTTGTCTTTATTACCTTTACCTTGATGCTCTCGAAGGCTTTGGTCAGGCTCTCTACCGAGTTCTTTGCCTCGTCGTACTTCACGGTTACGGTCTTGGTCGGAACATCTACCTGAACATCCTTGATACCCTTCTCGTAAGGGATGGTGTTGAGCACCTTCTGTGCGCAGTGGTGGCAATCCAAATCGGTTGTGAATACCACGGTCGCAATCTTCTTCTCTGCCTTTGGCGCTGCAACTGCTATACCTGCAACCGCTACCAAAGCTACTAATAATGTGATAATCTTTTTCATCGTTTTTATGGTTTTTTTGTTGTTTTGAACTCTTTAAGTGGTCAAGGCGCAACCTGATTAAGGGCTATTAAGGGCTATTAACGGCTATTAAAGGTGCGCTCTAAGTTTTTAACTACTCTCTACTCACTACTCACTACTCACTTTTAGTAAAGGTTGAATCTCACTCCCAAATATACCTTATATCCCATAAGTGGGCCCCATACGAGCGACGAGTTGAAGTCGGTCGAATATGGGTCATTGCCCGATATGATAGGGTTAGGCTGTTTGAAGTTGAGAATATTCTCGCAACCTGCGTAGAGCTCCCACTTCTTGATGCGACGAGATACCTGTGCAAAGAGCATAGGGTAGATTGGCGACTCCTTCGAGTCCTTCAAATCGCC
>JAFVVS010000131.1 GCA_017502025.1 Alistipes sp.
CAGCTACTGCAAAGAAGTTGAAGAATAAGAAGTGGGCTAAGAAGATTTCGCACCTCCACAACGCAAATATCTACCCTATCCGCCACACCACCATCGCAGGTGTTATCTGGTATCAGGGTTGCTCGAATGTATCGAGCTGCGCAACCTACTACACCCTCTTGACCCACCTCGTAAAGTCGTGGAGAGAGGAGTTCCGCAACCCGGAGATGCCATTCTACATCGTTGAGATTGCTCCGCACACTTATGGCAATATCCTTGGCGCACGCCTCCGTGAGGCTCAGGCTCGTGTAGCAGCTCGCACTCCAAACTGCGAGATCGTTATCACCAACGACCAGAACCAGATCCCTGGCGATATCCACCCTCCAAAGAAGGTTGATGTTGCTCACCGCTTGGCACAGTGCGCTCTCGGTGGCTTCTACAAGAAGAGCGAGGCAGAGTTCCGCTCACCTGCTTACAAGTCGATGGCTGTTGAGGGTAACACTATCCGTGTATCGTTCAAGAATGTTCCTACCGAGCTCGTACAGAAGGGCGAGGGTCGCATCAACGGTTTCCAGATTGGTGTTAAGGATCCTGCAAACGAGAAGAAGTTGATCTTCACCGTAGCAGAGGCTAAGATCGAGGGTAACACTATCGTTGTATCGGCTGAGGGCGTTGAGGCTCCTGTGGCTGTTCGTTACTGCTTCAACGAGGATATGGGTAATGTATTCTCGGCTGAGGGTCTTCCACTCGGCGCATTCCGTAGCGACAAGAACAACCGCTCGTTGAGCGCTCGTCCATACGTCGAGACCCCTTCGCAGATTGCTGTTAAGTTCGAGGGAGAGGGTTACACCCGCACAACCTTCGCAGAGGGCGCAGAGCTTTGGGCTAACTCGGGCTATGTTATGAGCGACGAGTATCCAAAGGCATTCGAGGGCTTCGAGTTGTTGATGCCTACACCTGTTGCAAAGGGTCAGATGAGCGTTGGTGGTACCATCACTGCAAAGGCTGACGGTAAGATATATATGTTCACCTCTATCAATGGTGCAACCCGCAAGGCTCCTTGGACCGCTATCATCGCATCGTACTCTCGTTGCGCAAAGGATGGCAAGAAGAGGGGAACCTTCTACATCATCGAGCGTGAGGTTAAGGCTGGCGATGTTATCGAGTTGCCTAAGTTCAAGAACAACTGGGGTACAGGCGTTCTTGCAAAGACTATCGAGTACTAATCACTCGCTATAAACATTTGGGAGTGCTATTCCACCACGGAGTAGCACTCTTTTTTGTTGTTTGCAACCAAACACAGCACTCACCCTAAAAATTCTTAATTTTTAATTCTTAATTTTTAATTTATTCCCTATCTTTGTGGCATATTGTGCCCTTATGTGGCAAAGAGGGAGAGATAAATCGAAAATAAAAGAGATAAAACCTATGAATGAAAAGATTATTGCGCTCACCGAAGCGGTAGAGGCATTTGCTCCAAAGTCGTTGGCAGAGATTGAGGAGTTCCGCATCAGAATGGTCGGAAAGAAGGGCGAGATGACAGCCCTTATGGAGGAGTTTAAGACCGTGGCTCCCGAGCTCAAACGAGAGTTTGGTCAGAAGCTCAACGCCCTTAAAAACAGCATCCTCGCAAAGATCAACGAGCAGAAGGAGATTCTCGAAAATCAGCAGGCTTCGGCTCCGCAGATCGACGATATGTCACGCCCCGGCTCGGCAGAGCAGCTCGGCTCTCGCCACCCTATTTCGCTCGTTAAGCAGGAGATTATCGATATCTTCTCACGCCTTGGCTACACCGTAGCGGATGGTCCGGAGATTGAGGATGACAACCATGTCTTCTCACGCTTGAACTTCCCTATGGAGCACCCTGCACGAGATATGCAGGACACCTTCTTCGTGGAGAAGGCGGGCTCGGAGCCATCGGCAGACGATGTTTTGTTGCGTACCCACACCTCGTCTATTCAGGTGCGCACTATGCAGCAGCAAGAGCCACCTATCCGTGTAATCTGCCCTGGTCGTGTATTCCGTAACGAGGCTATTTCGTACCGTGCGCACTGCATCTTCCACCAGGTGGAAGGCTTGTATATCGACAAGAATGTATCGTTTGCCGATATGAAGCAGTCGCTCTTGTACTTCTCGAAGGAGCTCTTCGGCGAGAAGACCCAAATTCGTATGCGCCCATCGTACTTCCCATTCACCGAGCCTTCGGCAGAGTTGGATGTATCGTGCAACCTCTGCGGTGGCAAGGGTTGCCCTGTATGTAAGGGTACCGGCTGGTTGGAGATTATGGGTTGCGGTATGGTCGATCCTAATGTCTTGGAGGCCAACGGCATCGACTCGAAGGAGTACTCGGGCTTTGCGTTTGGTATGGGAGTTGAGCGTATCGCAATGTTGAAGTTCGGCGTGAAGGACTTGCGACTCTACTTCGAGAATGACGTACGTTTCCTCCACCAATTCGACAGCGTTTTATAAACACCTGATTACTAAATATCAATGCGGCGTGTCGGTGCCATACTGCTCTTGTGCCTTTTCTTTTCTTGCGGATTCGTCAAGGCTCCGCAAG
>JAFVVS010000017.1 GCA_017502025.1 Alistipes sp.
CGCAGCTCGATACATTCGAGCAACCCTGATACCAGATAACACCTGCGATGGTGGTGTGGCGGATAGGGTAGATATTTGCGTTGTGGAGGTGCGAAATCTTCTTAGCCCACTTCTTATTCTTCAACTTCTTTGCAGTAGCTGCAACCTTTGGGTTGTTTGCGAGATACTCTGCGCTCAACCAACCCTCAACGCAAGTACCACCATACGAAGCGTCGATAAGACCGATAGGTACATTCAATGTCTCCTGCAACTCCTTACCGAAACCGTAACCTACGGCCGAGAAGTTAGCCAACGACTTAGCGTTGCAGATGCTCCACTGTGTCTTGTGCCTCTTCTGTGCAGGAACCTCAGTCTGAGGGGTAGCAGCAGTGATGCGACCTGTGCAGTAGAGGCGGATGTTCTTGTTTGGCTCGTTCTTCAACTCATCCTTCATATCAGGAGTCTTGCGAACAGGCCACTCCATATTCGACTGACCCGAGCAGAGCCAAACCTCACCGAATACTACATTCTCCAACACCTTAACCTCCTTCTTGCAAGAGATGGTGATGGTGTGTGGGTCGAAGCTTGCAGCCTGAGTCTGAACAGGCAAAATCCAGAAGCCCTCTGCGTCAGCCTTAACTTTGAGAGGCTTCTTCAAGTTGAGCCAGCTTGGGTTGATCTTTACGGTAGCCTTTGGCTTAGCCCAACCCCAAATGTTTACGGTAGCGTCGTGTTGAAGCACCATGTTGCTACCAACAACCGATGGCAAAGTGAGCGATGTAGGCTTCTCCTGTGCCACTACCGATGCAGAGATGAACAACGCCACCAATGCAACCAAGATAAATTTCAGGTTTTTCATAAAAGTAAAATTTTGGTTTAATTGTTAGATAAAAGTTTAATTATTAGATGATATTTTCGTCGTTTTGTTAAATCTATCGCCACAAAGGTAGTCAAATTTCTTAAAATTTGTGCTCCAAACCCAAAAAATGTGGGAGGGACTTCAAAGAGTGAGGAGTGAGGAGTGAGGAGTTGAGAGTTGAGAGTTGGCGCAAGTTTAATAAAGGCTAGTAAGGGCTATTAAGGGCAAGTAAGGGTCTGCGCCTTCTTTACTAGCCGTTACTAGCCCTTACAAGCCCTTAATTCGTTGCGCCGAGATAACCGTCGGAGTTGAGAGAGTTTAGAGAATTTAGAGAAAGCAACAATCACTAAATTCCCTATTCTCCCTATATTCCCCTAACAACCTCTAACAAAAAAATCGAGGACTATCTAAAATCCTCGACTATAAAAGCTTCGGTGCAACTTCCCGTTATGTTGTTTAGCGCATCGTCTTTGAGCGCAAATGTTGCGGTGTGTGTGCCGTCATCGTTGGCAACAATGGTGACACTTCCCTCGGCAATAGGTGCTCTTGCCAAGATTTGCCCATTTGGGTTGGTGCGAGTGTACCACGAGTAGGCATCGTAACCCTCCTCATCGACCACACCTCGCAACATTCCGTTGGCGTGGAAGGCGTTGCTTGTAGCGGTGAATGTTCCCGTAGGCACTACGAGGTCGTTCGGCTCGACCATAACCTCGATGCACAGCATCTCCTTGGAGGTGAACTCCATAAAGTAGAACTGCCACATATCGAGCCCTGTTTTGTAGTAGTCGCCATAGCAGTCGGCATAGACGAGGGTGTTGTCGGCGCTGAACACAAGTTCCAAATCCTCGGTGAGGGTCGATATCGCATTCTCTGGGCGTTGTGGCTGTTCGGGCTGTGGTGGCTCCTCGTTGTTTGGCGCATCAGGGGCTGGGTTGCACGCCCACAATGCAAAGAGCGATAAAAGTATAAGTAGTCGTTTCATAAAAAAAGCTAATGGCTAATAGCCTCTAAAAAGGGCAGACGACCTTTTCGTCGCCCGCCCCTCAACATAACCTAACTAACCAAAAGATGAAATTTATTTCTTAATCAACGAAGAAATCTTAACCTTGCGTGGAGCAAGCTGCTTCTTTGCGTGGTTTGCAAACTTTGGAGCCTTTGGCTGATTGTTAACCGAAGCACTGAGAAGAGATGCGCCAGCAGCCTCTGAGTAGATATCAACATACGCAACACAGGTTCCGGTAATAGCGTTGCCCAAATCATCTTTGAGGTCAAACGCTACCGAGTAATCTTCGCCTTCCTTTGAAATGGTAACTGTACCTGTCTTAACCGGTGCAACAGCGAGGGTCTCTTCTGTTTCAAAATTCAACAGTGCATACCACGAGAAGTACATTTCACCGTAAGCATCAACATATCCCGGGAGAGCAACCTGTGATTTGGTAATATCGTTCGATACAGCAAATGTTCCAAGAGGAAGCTCTGTACCGTTGCTAACAGGAGCAAGAAGTTCCAACATAACAGTGTGTCCAGCCGCAAAGTCATACAGATAGAGAACCCAGGAATCCTTGCCAATTACATAGTAGTCTCCGTAGTGCTCTGCGAAAACCATTGGCTCTGCGAAAGGAATAGAGACATTGTCTGTCAAAGTCGAATACTCGCCAGGAAGAGCCGCTGCGCCAAACGCATTTGTGTTATCAACATCGTCATCGCTACACTGAATGTGATACTGCTTGCCATCGGCAGTAATAAGCACGGCATCGATAAGGTTATCCGAAACGGTAACAACACCACTCTCGAAAGATACAATCTCTGTATCCTCCTCGCTCTCTGTGTTCTCTCCTACAAGAACGAGATATGAGTACTCTGCACCGACAGTGCCAGCGTTTGTACTATTATCTAAATCAAAGTTGTACACACCATTAGGAACCTTGAAAGAGATACTATAATTCTGTGATGGTGTTGCCGAATAGAGGTCAAGGAAGAAATACTGCGAGTTAGGCCAAATAGCAACAATGTCGCCACTTACAAGGTCGTAAACATTCGCCTTGTTTGAAATAACCAAACCGTAATTGTAAACATCCTCGGATGTGCAGTACTGATTACCATAGTAAATACCCGAGGTCTCAGATAATATGAGGTCAACATCGTGCTTGTCGCAAGCCTCTGGGTATGGGGCTACGGGGTCCTTAGAATTTGGCGTACAGCTAACCAATGCGAAAACTGCCAAAAGTGCAAGTGTAAAAATCTTTTTCATAGCATTTTAATTTTAAGTTGTTATTAGTATATATTATAAATTGTAATCACCAATTGAATACGTTGCAAAAATATGCAAAACCACCACAAAAAGGGCGAATAATTTTCTGTCGCTACTGCAAATTTAAGCAGAAAAAATCATTTTGCAAATTTTTTATTAATTATTTTTTGCCCGCCAACCGCCCTCAAAGTGCGTTTTTGTAGGTATTTTTGCCGTTTTTCGATACCTCATACCACGATGTTACATATATTCACTTACGAATTGTAAGTAAAAAGCGGATAAATTCGACAAAATTGTAATTTGCAAAAAAATGCAGGCGGGGCGCAAGGGTGCAGTTTAATAAGGGCGGTAAAGGCTGGTAATGGCTATTAAGGGTCAGTAAGGGTGTGCGCAGAAAGCGTAGCAAAATGGCATTCGCTACCGTTGGTCGCTGAATGGCAACAAATGGCATTCGCTCCCGTTGGTCGCTGAATGGCAAATGCGCCAGTCATTAAGCACTCCTTTGGAGTGCGCTGCCATTAAATGCCATTAAGGGCTGCAAGCCCGAATGCCATTAAATGCCATAAAAATTGGCGCAAGTTTTAATAAAGGTTGTTAAGGGTGATTAAGGGTAGTTAAGGGTTATTAAAGTTTAAGCCTCAGCGCCCCCTTAATAGCCCTTAATAGCCTTTAACAGCCCTTAATTCCTTGCGCCTTGACCACACTCGGAGTTCGCAAAACAAAAAAATCTTTCAGAAAAATTCTTTTTTCAGAGAAAAAATCACTATTTTTGTTAGTTGGAAGGCATACTATGTAGAATAAACACAATATATTTTATATTAATTCACTAAAAATCAAACCATTATGACAAATGTAAAGAGAGTCTATTTCTTCGGTAACAAAGAGGCCGAGGGAAATGGCAAGATGAGAGAGTTGCTCGGTGGTAAGGGTGCGAACCTCGCCGAGATGAACCTTATCGGTATTCCGGTACCTCCGGGATTCACCATCACTACCGATGTTTGTACAGAGTACTACCAGCACGGTCAGGCTGCAATCATCGAGTTGCTCCG
>JAFVVS010000132.1 GCA_017502025.1 Alistipes sp.
TAGATATAGCCCGAATCGCGTGCTGCGCCACGGTCAAAGTCATTTTGATATGAGTTGAGAATGTTGCGAACACCGGCATTTACCTGCAAACCGATTGTCTTCCAAATCTTGAAGTCGTATGAGAGCTTCACGCCGAGGTCTAAGAAGGCTTTAGTATGTTCGAGACGGTCTTGGTCGAGTGTCGAGCCGTCAGGGAGCATACCGCCTGCATAGTGATCAACGTACATACGCCCCATATAGTTACCAGAAAGGTCAATCTTAAAGTTTTTGAGAGGCTGAGTGGTTACGGTGAAGTAGCCATATACATTTGGCGAACGGAACATATTGAGTGTTGGCTCTGCCGCATCGCTCCACTGCTCAGGTTGCTTGTACTTGCTACGCTGCAATGTTACGCCTGCCGAAGCCTCAACCCAAGGAGCATAAGCAATCTTACCCTCAACGTTCAATCCCATAACCGTTGCACCCGAGCCATTGTAGCGCTCGTATAAGCGTGCACCATCATTGGTACTGTAAACGCCATCTTTGTACTCCGGAACAGTTGCATCCTCCCACTCATCTGACGGTTTGAGCACCTTCTCGAAAGGCTCCTTTGTACCCGCATAATCACGTAGAGCGAATACATCGTTCAATATAGTGCAGAAGCCCTCAACGAGGAGATTTGCCTGCACACGGCCCCACGTCTTGTACATATCTGCCGAGAGGGTGAACGAGTGCGAACGCTCCTCCTTCAAATCCTCCGCCAAACGAATACGGGTACGCTCTCCACCTACGATGAGGATATGCAAATCCTCGTCAAATGCCTGTGGCGCACGGAATCCCGAGCCGTATGTTGCACGAAGGTTGATGTTGTGCGTAGGGTTATAGCGGAATGTAACACGAGGTGAAGGTATGCAGAGGAACTTCTTGTTCGAGGCGTTATACCAATTATCCAAACGGCCACCAACAAGGAAGCCCCACTTATTGAACTTAAACTCGCCCTGTGCATAAACACTCGCATTGTGCACATGCTGCTCGATAATCATACTCTTGTAGAACGACTCGCTTGCATATCCGATAGGGTTATCGAAGAGGTAGTCGTAACTATACTCAACACCTGCTGTAAGTTCAAAAATATTCAAGCGATAGAGGTATTGACCACCTGCAACTGCCGTTACACCGTCAGTCTTGCCATAAGCCTTCTCGTTCATCTCGGCACCATAGTAGCTATCACGCTTGGTCGATTGTGCTGAAGCGAAGATGCTGTAACGGTGGCGAGTATTCTTTGAAGTGCCATCGAATGACAAACCACCACTATTGATAAGGTGGTCGGTGGTCTCGGCAATCATCGCCTTATGTGGCGGAAGGTCGAGCTGGTCGCCACCACGACGATATTCGTTTGTTGCGTGGTAGTCGAGCGTCAGTTTGCTGTATGCGCTGGTCTTGATATATGCCTGTGTTCCGATGGTCTGCGACTTGATAACCGGAATCTCCACGAAACCATCGCCATCGTGGTCGTAGGCATCACGCATACGATTTTGACCATAGATTGTAAGTCCGGCCTTGCGGTCGTCGGTTACGAGCGATGCGTTCAATGTGGTGTTATTGTCGAGTGCGCCCGTTACACCGATTGAGGTGAGTGAGTGTGCCAACTCGCCCGAGTTGCGCAATGGCTCCTTGGTGATGATGTTGATTGTGCCACCGATAGCCGACGAGCCGAAGAGTGCCGAGCCACCGCCACGCACAACCTCGATGCGCTCCACCATATTTGCAGGGATATGCTCCAAGCCATAAACGCCTGCCAAAGCCGAAAATACGGGGCGAGAGTTGATCAAAATCTGCGAGTATTGACCGCTCAAACCGTTGATGCGCACCTGTGCAAAACCGCAGTTCTGGCACGAGTTCTCGACACGCACACCCGGCTGGAACGACAAGCCCTCCGCCAAAGTCGGTGCCGATACCTTATTCAAGAGGTCGGAATCTACGATATTTACGAGTGTCGGAGCCTCGCTGCGCTTTGTGGCGTTGCGGTTTGCCGAAACTACGATTGCATCCACCGAAATCTGCTCCTCGGTGGTCTCGAAATTGAGTTGGATATCCGATCCACACTCCACATTTATCTCCTTGGTCTGGCTGGCGTAGCCGATTGCCGAGACGGTAACCTTCAACTTGCCGACAGGGGCGTGATATAGGGTGTAGTGTCCCGTAGCATCGGTTGTTGTACCTACGGTTGTGCCGTCGATTGTTACTGTAATGTAAGGTATATGCTCCTTTGTGCGAGAGTCGGTAACATGTCCGTGAATTGTAGCCTCACACTGCTCGCCTTTGGCGTGGCTATGGGCTTGATGATTTTGTCCGTGGCGATGTTGATGTTGATATTGGTGTTGATGACCGCCTTGTGCGTATGCAGATGCACACACAAATAATACAACTATAATAGTTGAGAATATTTTTTTCATTTTGGGTTGTTATTGTTTATCGTTATATATATAAGTATTGTCCGCATAGCGATATGTGCGGATTTTGGTCTTAGATATTACGATAAATAGGGAGGGCCTCGAAGCGAGGATACAACAACGATATTGTTTGCTTTGGCAGTAGGCAGAATGCCCTGCTCGAACTCCAATTCGGAGATGATTGGCGAGTAGTCGAAATACTCGGCTGCTACTGCAATGAAATCTTCGGCGTGGCAAACGGGACAGTTACACTCTATCCACGCTCCATTATCCGAAGCAGACTGCTCGGTATTCCAAATTGATTCGTAGTAGTCGCTGCCATGGGTGAGATACGCCCTACTTGCCAACGCTGTAATCATCAGCGCAGCAAGCAGATAAGCGACCTTTCCCCTGTGTTGCATCAACTGTTTCACGGCGCAAAAATACAAACTTTAATTAAAAATTAA
>JAFVVS010000133.1 GCA_017502025.1 Alistipes sp.
AGTCAAAAAAGTAAATGAATTTCCTTTTTCGCCTATCCACCCAACGCTTGCAACTCCGTTGCCCACCTCCGCTCCAATACCCTTTCTGCTTGGTCTGCTCTCGGCTTCTGCCGCCGTTCGAATCGGTGGTGGGAAAAAGGTATTAGAGGAGGTTAGGGGGTGTTAGAGGGAGAATAGGGAATATAGGGAATATAGGGAATATAGGGAATATAGGGAATATAGGGAGTTTAGGGATTGTTGCTTATTGCCTTCTCTAAATTCCCTAAATTCTCTAAATTCCCTAAGTTCTCTAAATTCCCTAAGTTCTCTTTGTTATGTACTCCGAAGGTGGTCAAGGCGCAACAGGATTAAGGGTTGTTAAAGGCTATTAAAGGTTATTAAGGGTGCGCTGAAAGTTTTTCAACTCCTCACTCCTAACTCCTCACTACTCACTAAAAAAGCAACCCGAAGGTTGCTTTTCGAAACTACTGCTGTGGCTGTTGTGGTCTTGGACCGCCCTGTCCGCCACGAGAGCCACGAGGACGACGAGGTCCCTTGTCGAGGGTGAAGATTTTTGCGAGCTGCTCGGGTGTCAAGTAGTTGACAAACACTCGAATATACTCCTTCTTAACCTTGATAATCTCCTTATCGCCATTGAGTTGCGCCATCATAATCTTCTTGGCAACCTTAATGGTCATCTCCTCGCCCTTGAACGAATCGACATAGGTCTTGGTATCCTTGCGCACCGCACGAATCTCACGCTGATAGCCCTCATAGACAGGCGCAAACTTCTTTGCCTGCTCGGGCGACATCTGCAAACGCTGCTGCAACATCTCGATGGTCTTTGCACCTCGGTTACCACCACGCTGACCGCCCTGCGGAGGCTGTGCCGACACTGTCACGAATGCCAATACGGCAACAATCATCAAAAGAATCTTCTTCATAATTTTAATATTTAGTGTTTTAGATATGCAAATATAGAATAAATTTCCAACATCCTACTCAATTTCCGCCAAAAACTGCATAGTATCACGCTCATCGGCATAATCGAAGAGGGTTGGCGACTGCGCCTGACCAAACGCCACGCAGCGAGTGTGCAACCCCGAGATTGCGCTCACAACGCACTGCAACCTCTCGTCATTCTCCGAGAGCCACTGCTTGACATCATCCAAAGAGGTGTATTCCACCACATTTATCTGGCTCAAAAAGCGAGGAAACTCCGCCTTCGAGCGAACAAGCACCGCCTCGCCCAGATCCTCGAACTCGACACCACGCATTGTGAGCAATGCTCGGCATTGCAGATAGTTATTATGGTATGCCAGGCCCATCTTTCGAGTTGGGAGCGAGAGGTTGTAGCCCTTCGGCACAAACACGAGCGACACATTGCGACAACCCAACCCCGAGTGAATAAACACATCGTCGGCAAGGCGTGCAAGATCCGCCTTAGACTCCTTGCCCGAGAGCACCGCCACCGAATGGCGGCTACCTCGCAAAAGACAAGGCGTACCGGCAAAGGCACTGCGGAAGTAGAGGTTTGCGCTATCTCCGCCCGTAGCGATAACTGCGTCATATTCAACACCTTCCACATACCTCTCGATACGCAGCGAAGGCTCTATTTCGAGCAAAAGTTGTTCGAAATACTCCTCCAAAACTCTATCTTTGCTCGAAGGTTTCACATAGGGAATATGACCGCTTGCCAACACGCAGAGAAGGTCGAAGAAGCCGACCAAAGGGATATTTCCTGCCATAATTATCGCCACTCGTTTGGCGTCACGAGTCGCAGCAGAAGGGTAGTGCGAGAGCCATTGCGAGAGCTTCTCGGCATCGAGCATCTCTCGTCGCACCGCCTCTATGGCGTAACAAATATCGCTCACCGAGAACCACTCGTTTTCGGCAACCGCACGAGCCACAGCCGAGCGCAGTTGTTCGTCTGCACCGTAGGCCGTAATGCGTGCGCCAAGCTCCGAAAATATTTGGATAGTACTCTTCACGAGTACAAAGGTAGCAAAAAAGTGGAGAGTTGAAAGTGGAGAGTTGAGAGTTTTTTCGCAAAAAACTATTTTTTACCACTATAATACGACTCATCGAGCCCCAAGACAAAGCTTTTGCGCATCAGCAGCGACAAAAATGCCACCATAGCCACCAGCACCGCACTCGCCACAAATGGGAAAGTGCTACGATTTTGTCCCATTATCTTTGCCACAAAATCGACCACGAGAGGGCATAGCACAACGGCTACATAATTGACCGTCATAACCACCGACAACGCCTTTGTAGCCATTTCTGGCGGTGCAATAATGGCAGTTTTATCGTAGATTATCGGTTGCAGAACGCCATAACCCACACCTGTCAAAATCACGCCAATGGTCATAAGCGGAATATCGGGGATAGTGCCCACCAATAGCAGACCCACAACCATCAGGCACAACGAGATAAAAATTGTCATCGAGCGCACCCTGCGAATTATGGCATTGAGCATCAACCCAGGCAACATAATCGCAAGGAAGAAGAGCGAAATCATTACACTTGAAAACTCCTGCGGAAAGCGATATTTTTCGAGCAGAAACGAGAGGTAGAAGGTAATCACAAGCGTGGTAAAAGTGATAACAAAATAGAGCACCGACAGCCCCACAAGGCGCATCCAATGGATTTTAGTTTGGCGTAGCTGATCGCTCTCCTTGGGCTCGGGCGAAGATTTTGTGTTGCGCAGAGCCAAGAGCATAATCAACGCCACTGCGGGCAGGAGATAGACCGCAAAGGCGAGGTGCCAATCTCGGGTAGCTATCCACCCGACAACAGCCGTAGCAAGTACCAACGAGAGATTATTCACTGCTGAGGATATGCCGAGTTGCTGCACTCGACTGTCGCCCGTAAAGTAGCGCACAACCAGACCTGTCGAGTAGGGCACTACGATACCGGCACCAACGCCCATCACACAACTTGCCACAATCAGCAGACGGATATCCTTTGCAAAGATGCACGCCAAGCCACTTGCGAAGAATATGAGCAGACCCACGGCAAGCAGTTTTAGCGACTCGCCACTACGCTCCGAGAGCCATCCTGCCAACAAAACAAATGGAATAATCAGCAACGACGGCAGAGAGGTGAGCATCTGAATTTCGAGCTGCGAAGCCGAGGGGAATATTCGGCTCAAATCCTCCAAAATAGGAGATATAGCCAGACCCGGCAACGAAGTCACCGCCGACACCATCCAGATAGCAATAAGCGCAAAAAGGGATATATAACCCTTACCCGTATAAACTTTCATAGCGATACACATTTTAATATATGTATCGCCAAGATGCAATGAGAGTGCCAAAGATTAGGGCTTTTAGCCATTAGCCATTGGCCATTAGCTAAATTAAAAATTAAAAATTAAAAAGTAAAAATTTTCCTCTAACATCCCTAACGCCACTAACGCCACTAAAAAAAAGAGTTGAGAATCGCAAAATTCTCAACTCCTAACTCCTAACTGCTCGTTACTAACTACTCGCTACTCTTTGACGCAGCGGATCTGGAAGCCATTTGCTCGGCGAGCCGAGTGCGACGGGAAGAACTTATTGATTGTGCGAGTTGTTGTCAAGTCGAAATAGAGCGCAACAGCCTTGCCGTCTGCCGTAGTCGAAGTGGTCCAATAGTAACCCTCCCACGGTTGTGGTTGCGACGGATAGACACCCTCCTTCGAGTTCATATTCTCGACCAAGCCATCATTGTAGCGACGACGACCACACGCAGGGTAGAAATATTTGCTAACGCCATCCGAGAGGTGCCAGCCATACTGCTTGCGTGCCTCGTCGAGTGGGGTATTATCCTCTGCGTCAGCCAACTGCAACACCGACATATCGCTTGCCGACGGCACTTTCCAACCGTATGGACACGGATCGTAAATACTCTTTGCGTTGTCGCCCCACAAGTTGTCATCGCCATGGCCCTTCCAAAGCCAATCGCCAATGCCATCACCGCCCTCCTCTATGCAGGCAGCATTTGTAATGAAGTGCATCGGATTTTTAGTAACATATTCGAGGGTGCCATTTTGCGCTGTTTGCTCGGCATATACCTCCTTGATGTATGTGCTATTCTCGTTGTAGCGATCCTCGTCGTATGCACCCGCAGCATCGAAGTAGAGTGGGCGAGGGAATGGATCCTTGCGACCCCACTGATAGTACATTCCATACGAGTCGAGAATCTTCTGCTCATCCTTCGTGCCATTCGAGTTGGTAAATGCACCGAGATTTTGACGCATAAAGGTCTTACCATTCGAGTAGGTGTCGGTAGCGAGCAGCGGACTCTCATCAACAATCCAGATGTGCCAACTCCAAATAATCTCGCCATTGCTGTTGTAGGCGGCGATAACTGCGTTTGTGTCGAGGACTTTCGAGTTATCCTCCTCCCACGGCAACACATAGAACTGTGCCTTGCCGTTTGCCAAATTCACATTCTTTATCACATCGTAGTTGCTCTGCCACAACAACTTAACCTTTGCGGTAGCCAACTCCGAGCCATTTGGACTATGCATAGCATCGAATGTATAACTTGTCGAAGGCTTTGTAACGATGTAGCAGTTTGCCTTCTCGGCACCATCGCCATCGATAGACTCTATATCGGCAATATAGATGTAGATGTAGTAGCTGGTAGATTCGCCCTCCTTATTCAGGGCATTGACAACCACCGAACCCTCCTTCGAGAGGTCGTCGTTTGTCATTCCCTCCTCCTGGGTGCCTACGGGCTTAATATCGATAGTGCGAGAGATAGGATCGACCGTTGCATCCCAACCCACACTACACGAGCCAACAGCTACCGAAACGGTATTTGTTGCCACATAGGAGACACTCTGCATAGGAGCATCCCACGAAGCAAAATAGAGAGCGGTACGATTCAACGCAAGCGATGCGCTCTCATCCCTATTACACGAAGCGAATGCCACAACCGAGAGCAACGCCACAATCAGATATTTAATGCTTTTCATATTCGCAAAACTATATTCAATCGGCAAATATACAAAAAAGTTGGCAATTTCAAAGCCATATTCCCTTTTTGGGAATAATTATTGCCCTGCAAAGTAACGAAAAGATAATCATATTATTACCATGGCAAAGCAAAAAATCGAAACAGGGAGCATTGAAGCGGCACCCGAATACAGAATTACAATCTTGGAAAAGGG
>JAFVVS010000134.1 GCA_017502025.1 Alistipes sp.
AACTATGCGTAGGATACCTTATATATTATTAGCGTTGGTGGTCGTGAGTTGCAACCCACGACTCTCTGCACCGCAACTCGCCACCCAGCGAGAGTACCTCTTTGGCAACAACTTTTCGAGCGACTCGATACGCCTCGGCGAAGATTGGTGGCAGATGTTTGGCGATACGACGCTCAACCGCCTTGTTGTGCGAGCCTTAGCTCAAAATAAGAGTGTAGAGATTGCGGCATCACGCATCGAGGAGGCTCGTCACAACCTCGTAGTGACTCGTTCGCAATATTGGCCCTCTATTTCGGGTGCAATATCTGCCGAAGGTAAGTACGATAGCACAACCGACGAGATTGCGCAGAGATATAAGGTTTTGCCTCAGGCGAGTTGGGAACTTCCACTCTTTGGCTCGTTGCGCCAAGCCACAAAGGCGGCAAAGGCGGCAATCGAGTACGAAGTGTGGCAATATCGGGGAGTGCGACTTGCACTCGAAGCCGAGGTCGCAACCGCCTACTTCACTCTGCTGCAATATCGCCAAGACCTCGCTATCGCTCGTCGTAGCAGTGAGTTGCGTCGTGAAATGGTCTCTCTAATAGACTCCCTCTATCGCTACGGTTACGCTTCGGGCGTAAATCTCGAACAGGCACAGAGTCTGCTCTACACCTCCGAGGCGGATATTCCGCTCTACGAAAAGGCGGTAGCTCAGACATTACTCTCGTTGGCTACGCTCACAGGCGACAAACCCGAAGCATTTATAAATATAGGTATAGAGGGCGAGAGGGCTATAACGAATAGTTACCGCCCCTACGACATCGCCATAGGCGTACCGTCGGATATCTTGCATCGTCGTCCCGATGTGATGTCGGCATACTACACAATGCAGCAGAGTGCCGCAGCGGTGGGTTTGGCTCGTTCTGCTCGACTGCCATCAATTACGATTTCTCTCTCGGGAGGAGGTGCGACCAACAAGATAGGCGAGCTCTTTTCGAGCAAGGGTTGGGTGGCAGATGCGTTGGCATCGTTGGCACAGCCGATATACAACTTCGGAGGATTACGCCGTCGAGAGTTGGCGGCACGGGAGGCATACAAACAGAGTTTGCTTGCCTACGAGCAGAGTTATATCGAGGCGCTAAACGATGTGGAGAGTGCTTTGGTGGCTATTACCACCTCTCGCAACGAGTTACTTCGCTATGCCGAGTTGGTGGAGTCGTATCGCAATATTGCGATTAAGACCTATGCCCTCTATCGCAATGGTCTGTCGGGCTACCTCGATGTTATAGATGCCGAGCGCTCGCTCTACACCTCGCAGATGCAAGCCGAAAACCTTGTGGCACAGCAATACATCAACTACATAACGCTCTGCAAGGCATTGGGCGGAGGATATTGAGGGAGTTAGGAGTTAGGAGTTAGGAGTTAGGAGTTAGGAGTTAGGAGTTAGGAGTTAGGAGTTAGGAGTTAGGAGTTAGGAGTTAGGAGTTAGGAGTTAGGAGTTAGGAGTTAGGAGTTGAGAGCGGAGAGTGGAGAGTTGAAAGTTAAAAAACTCCTAACTACTCTCTCCTAACTACTCACTAATATGGAATGTCTCGGTAGTTGTATTTGCCGATGATTGTACCATTCTCCAACTCCACCAAGCCATAGTCGGCACGGAGAATGGTCTTCATTGTTTTGGAGTCCATATTGTAGATATTGGAGTCGGGGTCGGTGATATTCTCGGGGGTGATGTAGATTATTGTTCCACCGCTATTTTCAACATATTGTTCGACAGACTCGAAACGCTCCTGAACCGCCTCGTCGTACTCCGAATTCGCCATAAAGAGCATATAGAGTTTGCCCTCGTGTGAAAGTATCTCCGCAGTCTTGTCGCCCTCGTGGTTGCTGATGTAGAACTCCAAAATCATCGGCTCGACACTATTGTTGTTGCTCTTGACACGGGTCTCAACCCACTCCCAGCGTTTGTCGTTGTGCCAAGCCTTATCGTCGAGCGAGAACTCACGAATACGACCTGTACGAATATTGCGATAGAGGAGAACAACCTCCTCGGCACTCTGTTTTGCTCGTGCTTTATCCATCTCCTCGGCGATATTTACACCGACCTTATAGGGTAACATATCGATAAGCGGAAGGTGGAGGTAGTGATATGTGCCCATACTCATTGCAAAGGTGAAGAAGAAGCACATAAGCGAGAACTCCAACTTCGAGAAGGCAAAAATTCTATCGGGGCGATAGCGATACCAGAAGCACAACGCCATAGGGAGCAGCACCGCATTCTTGGCAAAAGACTGCCACGGCGTGAGCCTAACCAACTCGCCAAAACATCCGCAATCCTCGACCGGAATAATCGTTGCGCTCAAAAAGGTCAGCACTGTGAAGAATATCATCGAGAGCACGGCAAAGACCGATGCCATACGGATGCGCACCTTGAAGAGAAGCATACATCCCATCATCAGCTCGGCACAACTCAGCCAAATCGAGAGAGTCGTTACCAACCAATCGGGCGCAGTGATATCATACGCCACCAAGTAGTTGCGCATTGCGAGTATTGTACCCCACGGATCTATCGCCTTGTAGAAGCCCGACACAAGGAATGTCAGAGCAAATACTACTCTACAAAAGTGCGACAGGTAGCGATACCATCGTCTATTTCTCAATGCGTGAGCCATTCTGCTACTTATTCAAGAGTGGGGATATAGTCTTTTCGATACGGGCAAAAATCTCGTCGGGCGAAGCCATTGCACCTTCGTCGTTGCTGCAATCTACGACCAGGAGTTCGCTATCTCGCTCCGAAGATTCGATATAGACCTCACGCACACGCTGCTGCAACGAGAGCGACTGCTCGTGGATGTCGGTTGCGCCATTGAGATATGAGCGGTCATCGCCCTCACGCTGCTCAGTGAGGCGCTTCTCGGTGAAGGCAAATGGCACATCGAGGAACAACGACACATCGGGGCGAGGGATCCGGTTAACCTCGTACTCCAAGTTTAATATCCAATCGTTCAGGCGCAAGCGAGCCTCTTTGTCGGCAATCTTGGCGCACTGATAGCCAATATTCGAATAGACATAGCGGTCGACAATTACCACCTTGCCCTCCTCCTGCCATTTGCGGATTTGTGGTGCCATATCGGCACGGTCGCCTGCATAGAGCAGAGCCACGATATATGGATCGACCTGCTCCACCGAGCCGAGTTCGCCACGCAAGAAGCGACCAATCAACTCGCCATAAATCGGAGCGTCGAAGCGTGGAAAGTGAACATACTCACTCTCGATACCTCGCTCGGCAAACATCTCACGCAGCTTCTTTATTTGGGTTGACTTTCCTGCGCCGTCAAGTCCTTCAAGTACAATAAACATAAAGTTTCTTTAATTGATAATTGACAATTGATAATTGACAATTAAAGGTATATAATTATATAAATCTCTCTCGTCTTTAATCCTGCTTCGCAGTCTTTTCCTCCTTGCGACTCGGCATAGACTGCAAGCAGTCTCTGCTCTCGTTCCGCTGCGTCGGTTCGTCTCTCGTCTTTCGTCTCTCGTCTTTCGTCTTACCTCAACATTCTAACAGCTCGCTTAACAGCTTTAATCAACATTTCGATATCTTCCTTATTCGTATAGAGTGCTATCGAGGCACGGACTACGCCATTGGTGCCGTAGCGAGCCATCACAGGCTCGGCACAGTGGTGACCGGTGCGAACTGCAACGCCCTGCTTGTCGAGAATCATTCCAATATCGTAGTGGTCGCAACCCTCGACATTGAACGAGATAATTGGCGACTTATCCTCGGTTGTGCCGTAGATACGCACACCCTCAATCTTTTGCAGTTCGGCGGTAGCGTAGTCGAGCAACTCTTTTTCGTGCTTTTCGACCTCCTCCGCCGAGAGTTGTTGCAAGAACTTTATCGCCTCTGCCAAGCCTACCGCACCGATATAGTTCGATGTTCCAGCCTCGAATTTCAGTGGCAGAGGTGCATAGGTAGTCTTTGCAAAGGTCACCTTATCGACCATATCGCCACCGCCCATATATGGGGGCATCTTATCGAGCAACTCACGCTTGCCATACAACACGCCTATTCCCGTAGGGCCATACAACTTATGTCCCGAGAAGGCGTAGAAGTCGCAGTCGAGAGTCTTGACATCCACTCCTCCGTGCACAACACCCTGGCAACCATCAACCACCACAACAGCACCCACCGAGTGAGCCTTTGCGATGATTTTCGGAAGGTCAGGGCGAGTACCGAGCGTATTCGACGCCTGCGTTACCGCCACAACCTTTGTGCGCTCGTCGATAAGAGTGTCGAGGGTGTCGAGTTCCAACGCTCCGTTATCCGCCACCGGAATAACTCGCAACTCCGCACCCTTGCGCTCCACCGCCAACTGCCAAGGCACAATATTGGAGTGGTGCTCGATATGGCTGACAACCACATTCTCGCCCTCGTGCAGGAATTTCTCGCAGTAGCTCGTTGCCACCAAGTTGAGCGACATCGTAGCACCCGAGGTGAAAACCACCTCCTCACGGCACTCCGCACCGATGAACTGACGGACAACCTCACGAGCCTCCTCGTACTTGGCGGTCATCTCCTCCGACAAGAGATGCACGCCACGGTGGATATTGGCGTTATCGTTCAAAAGCAACTCCGACATCTTCTCCACTACGCACAACGGTTTCTGCGCCGTAGCGGCACTATCGAGGTATATCAGTTTTTTGCCATACACCTCACGCTCCAAAATCGGAAATTGCGCTCTTATCTTCTCTATCTCGAACATACTATTCGTTTAATCTCTTTTGCAACGCCTCATACAACATCTCGGCGAGTGGTTCGATGTCGCACTTTGCAACAACATCGCCCACAAAGCCCTCCAACATCAGTCGCTCGGCACTCTCCTTCGAGATACCTCGCTGGCGCATATAATATATTGCCTGCTCGTCGAGCTGACCGACGGTCGAGCCGTGCGAACACTTCACATCGTCGGCATAAATCTCCAACTGTGGCTCCGACACCACACGGCCATAGCCGAGTTCGATATTGCGGTTGAGCTGCTTTGCATCGGTGCGTTGCGCATCCTGTGCCACATAGACCAACCCCTTAAACTCTGCCACGGCTCTGCCCGAAGCAACGCTCTTCACCGTCGAATCGCTCTTGCAATCCGCAACATTGTGACGAGTAACGAGCGAGAGTTGTGCGTGATCAAAACCCGTTGCCACAACTGCCGAATTCATCGTAAATGATGAGTGTGGAGCGTTCAACAATGTTTCGTAGGCACTGTGCGCTCCTCGCAACATAACGGTCGTTACATTGCACTCACTCGCTTCGCCCTGCTCGATTGTGAGCGAGGCGTATTTCTCCGAGGCATAGACCTCCGTGAGCGACAACTGCGTATGCGGAGCAAGTCGAATAGTCAAGGTGCACTCCTTCGCATCGTCGTGCCACACCACAAGCGACACCCTATGCGAAGCCGACACCTCGATCTCGCCTTTTCGAGGATTGACCACCACAAGTGGCAACGAGAGGTCGCACTTATCGTCTATGCGCCCCACCTTCGTTGTTCGTAGCAGACCCTCCGATATCAATTTTTCGACCATAATCTGTTACTCCTTATAGTCGTTAATAAGCCAATCGTAACCCTCTTTTTCAAGCTTCAATGCCAACGACTTGTCGCCCGAGTAGATGATTTTGCCCTTATACAAGACATGCACAAAGTCCGGCACGATATAGTCCAACAGACGCTGGTAGTGGGTAATCACCACGGTAGCATTCTGCGGAGTGTGCAACTTCGTAACTCCCGTAGCCACAATGCGCAAAGCGTCGATATCCAAACCCGAGTCGGTCTCGTCGAGGATAGCCAACTTCGGATCGAGCATCGCCATCTGGAAAATCTCGTTCTTCTTCTTTTCGCCACCCGAGAAGCCCTCATTCACGGCACGAGCAGTCATCTTGGCATCGAGTTCTACGACCTTTGCCTTCTCTCGCATCATCTTCAAGAACTCGGCTGCGGTCAAAGGCTCCTCGCCACGAGATTTGCGCTGCTCATTTACGGCAATCTTCATAAAGTTTGCCATCGTAACGCCAGGAATCTCTACGGGATATTGAAAACCGAGGAACAAACCCTTGCGAGCACGCTCCTCAATAGACATCGTGCGAAGATCCTCGCCATCGAACGAGAGTTCGTCGGCCTCGATCTCGAACTTGCTATGTCCGGCAATCACCGAAGCAAGCGTACTCTTACCCGAGCCGTTAGGCCCCATTATAGCGTGTACCTCACCGGCCTTAACCTCGAAGTCTATACCTCGAAGAATCTCCTTGCCATCGACCGATGCGTGCAAATTCTTAATTTTTAACATATTCTTTTTTGTTTTTGCGAACTCCCACCCTTATCACGGCGCAACCTTTTTAGAGGCGTTAGCGTCGTTAGGGGTTTTAGGGGTGCGCTTAAAGTTTTTATATATTTTCGTTTTCCGCTTTCCGTTTTCCGCTTTCCGTTCTATCCTACCGAGCCTTCAAGGCTGATGGACAACAGTTTCTGCGCCTCAACCGCAAACTCCATCGGCAACTTCGCCAACACCTCACGGGCATAACCGCCAACAATCAAGCCAACGGCATCCTCGGTCGAGAGTCCTCGCTGATTGCAGTAGAAGAGTTGCTCCTCCGAAATCTTCGAAGTCGTAGCCTCGTGTTCGAGTTGAGCAGAGGAGTTGCGACAATCGACCGTTGGGAAGGTATGCGCTCCGCACCTGTCGCCAATCAAAAGCGAGTCGCACTGTGAGTAGTTGCGGGCATTTTCAGCCTTCGGCATAACCTTCACCAAACCACGATAGGCATTCTGCGACTGACCTGCCGAGATACCCTTCGACACGATGCGACTGCGAGTATTGCGACCGATGTGAATCATCTTCGTACCCGTATCCGCCTGTTGGAAGTTGTTGGTCATAGCCACAGAGTAGAACTCGCCCACCGAGTTGTCACCCATAAGCACGCAGCTCGGATATTTCCAAGTGATTGCCGAGCCCGTTTCGACCTGTGTCCAGAAGAGGTGGGCATTCTCCTTGCAAAGACCTCGCTTGGTTACGAAGTTGTAGATACCACCCTTACCCTCCTTATCGCCGGGGTACCAATTCTGCACGGTCGAGTACTTAACCTCGGCATCACGCTCCACGACAATCTCCACCACGGCAGCGTGCAACTGATTTTCATCTCGCTGTGGCGCGGTGCAACCCTCCAAGTAGCTCACATACGAGCCCTCGTCAGCAACAATCAAAGTACGCTCGAACTGACCTGTACCCTGCGCATTGATGCGGAAGTAGGTCGAAAGTTCCACGGGGCAACGCACGCCCTTTGGAATGTAGCAGAACGAGCCGTCAGAAAAGACTGCCGTATTCAACGCTGCGTAGAAGTTGTCGGCATAGGGCACTACCGAGCCGAGGTACTTTTGCACCAACTCGGGATACTCTCGTATCGCCTCCGAGATTGGGCAGAAGATAATTCCACGCTCTGCCAACTCCTTTTGGAAAGTGGTCTTTACCGACACCGAGTCCAACACAGCATCTACCGCCACACCTGCCAGCACCTTCTGCTCCTCCAATGGAATACCGAGTTTGTCGAAGGTCGCTTTGAGTTCCGGATCGACCTCATCCATAGAGGCGAGTTGCTTCTTCTTTTTCGGAGCAGCGAAGTAGATAATGTCGTTAAAGTCGATTTCGGGAATATCGAGGTGACCCCAAGTCGGGTGCTTCAAAGTGAGCCAATGGCGGTAGGCCTTCAAGCGCAGTTCGAGCATCCACTCAGGCTCCTCCTTCTTCGCTGAGATAAGGCGAATAACGCCCTCGTTCAGACCTTTCGGAATGAACTCGGTGTCGATATCGGAGGTGAAGCCGTACTTGTAGTCGGACTCCTCGATTGTGGTCTTAATATCTATATTTTGCTCTTTCATTTCGTTCAAAAACTTTGTATCAAAGATACAATCGTGCAAATATAGTGAAAAAAAGCGGAAAACGGAAAGCGGAAAACGGAAAACTAATAGGTTTTTCTTATCTTTGCCCTCGAAAAGAGAGAAAAACAACTATGAAAAACCTTTTGGAATTGATTGAGGCTCGTTACTCGGCACGCTCGTACAGCGACCGCAAAGTGGAGCAGGAGAAGATTGACTATATACTTGAATGTGCGAGACTTGCGCCGTCGGCAGTGAATTTTCAGCCGTGGCGATTTATCCTCGTAGAGAGCGAGGAGAAGCGCACTGCCCTCCACGCAGGATATGCACAGGAGTGGTTTCAGCAGGCACCGCTCTATATCGTAGTGTGTGGCGACCACTCGCAGTCGTGGACCCGCAAGAAGGATAGCCACGACCACGCCGACATTGACGCAGCAATCGCAGCAGAGCATATCTGCTTGGCTGCCACCGAGGTGGGTCTCGGCTCGTGCTGGGTGTGCAACTTCCGCCCCGCAATCGTGAGCGAGGTGTTGGGCATCGATGGCGAAACGGTATATCCCGTTGCCATTATCCCTATCGGCTACGCCGCCGACACGCCAACACTCAAAAAGAGGAAGGCTCTCGAAGAGATTTTGACAAGAATATAAAGCAAAAGCGATGAGCAAACTCATCGCTTTTTTAATTGACAATTGACAGTTGATAATTGACAATTAAAGAAATTTTTATGTATAAAAAACGATTTTATCGTTTTACATTAATTTTCAATTCTCAATTTTCAATTCTCAATTTTAAGTTATTTTAACTTAACCCATGCCTGGATAGCATAGTGATCCGACAGACATCTCATATCACGCTTCTCGCCACCCGGGCGCTTCTTATTCGGATTCTTTGCAAGTGCAGCCTGGAACTTAGCCTCGGCAGCAGCTACCTCCTCGGCAGTTGGCTGACGATAGTAGTGATAGGTCAAGACACCCCAACGGCTAACCTTCAACTTCTTCGACACGAAGAGGTGGTCGATGCGCTGATTGGTGTAGCGACGAGGGTTGAAGCCGTTGAATGTTCCCGTTGGAGCAAAGCGAACCTTTGCAGCATCGTACGAATCCTTCAAAATCTTGCTATCCGCCAACACCTTATAGCTATCGCTTGTCTGGGTTACATTGTAGTCGCCCGAAACGATAACACTCATACCCTTGCAGTTCTTCTTGATATAGTTGAGCATCATCTTTGCTGACTCGATGCGAGCCTGCACGCCACGGTGGTCGAAGTGGATATTCATAAAGCAAATCTTCTTGCCTGTAACCTTGTGGCGGAAGTGACCCCAAGTGCAGATACGATTATACTTTGCATCCCAGCCCTTCGACGGAACATCCGGAGTTGGCGAGAGCCAGAAGGTACCACCATCGAGCTTCTCCAATACATCCTTGCGGTAGAAAATAGGGCAAAATTCGCCCTTATCACCACCATCACGACCTACACCGATGTAGTCATAGTCTGGCAACATTGCCAACATCTCGTCGAGCTGAACCTTGCGAACCTCCTGCGAACCAAAGATATCGAATGCCTCGAAGTTGATCATATCGCAAAGAATCTGCTTGCGGTCATCCCAACCATTGAATTTGACATAATCGCCTTTGCCCTTCTTTGGACGCTCCTTGCCCTCCTTCAATGGAGCTCCGTTACGAATGTTGAACGATGCAACATTCAACTCCTGCGCCGATGCCGAAAGGGCAAACAGCGCAACCAACAATGTTAAAATTATACGCTTCATATTTGACTATCTTTTTGATTTCTTTGCACTCTTTTTCAATGTAATAAACGACTGCACTGCATAGTGGTCAGAGAGCAGCTTAACATCACGATTCTCGCCCTTAATCTCCTTTGGAGCAGCAGTCTCCATAGCCTCTTCCTTCGACTTCATATCACGGAAGTAGTGATAGGTCAAAACACCGTAACGGCTCGACTCGATACCCTTCTTCACAAAGATATGGTCGATACGACGATGTGTAAAGTAGCTGGTGCGGAAGCCCTGACCTGTACCTGTTGGTGCAAAGCGATACTTCGACGACTCGTAGGTATCCTCGAAGCCGTTACTTGTGATGATTTTGTACAAGTCGCTATCCTGTGTAGCGTTGAAGTCCGCCATAAGGATAACATTGTCGGTCTTGGTACACTTCTCCTTAACGAAGTCAACCAGCATATTAGCACTCATAACAGATGACTTACCCCAATTCACATGGGTGTTAATCAGATAGAACAACTCCTTGGTCTTCTTGTTCTGGAACAAACCCCAAGTGCAGACACGACGATACTTTGCACCCCAACCGTACGACGGAACATCGGGAGTCTCCGAGAGCCAGAAGTTACCCTGATCGAGCACCTTGAACTTCTTTTTAAGGTAGAAGATTGCGCAGTGCTCACCCTTCTGCGCACCATCGTCACGGCCTACACCGATGTAGGCATACTCGGGCATTCTTTCGAGCATATCCGAAATCTGCGGATAGCGAGCCTCCTGAACGCCGAAAACATCGAACGCCTCGAACTTAATCATATTGCAGAGGTGATCTTTACGGTCGTCCCAGCCATTAAACTTAGAGTAATCACCCCTCTTTGGGCGTGCCTGACCAGGCTTTAATGGGCCACTTACTCGAATATTGAATGTCGCAACATTCATCTCTTGTGCCATTGCCGAGAAGGCAAACACGGCAACAAAAAGTGCTAAAATTATACGCTTCATATTTAGTTAAATTTAGTTGGTTTTGTTTGAGTCTATTTCAAAGTCACAAATGCCTGCACCACATAGTGGTCTGTCAAGCACTTTGTATCACGGTTTTCGCCCTTAACCTCCTTCGGAGCAGCAGTCTCCATAGCCTCCTCCTGCGCCTTCATATCACGGAAATAGTGATATGTGAGGACTCCGTGGCGGCTAACCTTCAACCTCTTCGACACAAAGATGTGGTCGATGCGGTGGGTGGTGTAGCGACGAGGGTTGAAGCCGTTGAATGTTCCCGTTGGAGCAAAGCGATACTTTGCAGCCTCGTAGGTATCCTTCAAAATCTTGCTCGAAGCGAAGTATTGATAGCTCTCGCTTGTTTGCGATACATTGTAGTCGCCAACAATCACAACGCTTGCGCCCTTGCAGTGCTTCTTAACATAGGCAACGAGTTGTTTCGCCGATTCGAGGCGTGCCTGCTGACCGATATGGTCGAGGTGGATATTCATAAAGCAGACCTTCTTGCCTGTCGCCTTCTGGCGGAACAAGCCCCAGGTGCATATACGCTGATACTTCGCATCCCAACCCTTCGACGGAACATCGGGAGTTGGCGAGAACCAGAATGTTCCGCCATCCAACTTCTCCACGGCATCCTTGCGATAGAACACAGGGCAAATCTCACCCTTGAATACGCCATCGTCGGCACCTACGCCAATATAGTCGTAGTCGGGCAACATCGCCAACATATCGTCGAGCTGCACCTTCTGCACCTCCTGCGCTCCGAATAGGTCGAAGGCTTCGAGGTTGATCATATCGCAGAGATACTGTTTGCGGTCATCCCATCCATTGAACTTCTTGTAGTCGCCCTTGCGGACTCCGTCTTTGCGGATATGACGACCAACTCGGATATTTATGGAGGCGACATTCAGCTCCTCCGCCGACACCGAAAGAGCAACTGCAACAGCAAAAATCGCTAAAATTATACGCTTCATCTTGGACTATTTCTTCGATTTCTTACCACCCTTCAAAGTGATGAACGACTGAATAGCGTAGTGGTCCGAGATACACTTTGTATCACGATTTTCGCCCTTAATCTCCTTTGGAGCGAGGGTATCCATAGCCTCCTCGGCCGCCTTCATATCACGGAAATAGTGGTAGGTCAAAACGCCATAACGGCTAACCTTTGTACCCTTCGACACGAAGATGTGGTCGATACGATAAGTGGTGTAGCGACGAGGGTTGAAGCCGTTGAATGTTCCGGTTGGAGCAAAGCGATACTTTGCGCTCTCGTAGGTATCCTCCAACAATCCGCTCTCGGCAAATACCTTGTAGGTGTCGCTCATCTGTGTTACATTAAAGTCGCCCACAACAATCACACTCTCGCCCTTGCAGTTCTGCTTGATCCAATCTACAACCAACTTACCGCCCTCGATTTGAGCCGTCTTTCCACGGTGGTCGAGGTGGGTGCAGAGGAAGTAGAAACGAGCCTTATCGCTCTTGCGCTGCAAGTAAGCCCAAGTGCAGATACGACGGCACATACCATCCCAGCCCTTCGACACCTCATCGGGAGTCTCCGACAACCAGAAAGTGCCGCTATTGAGCAACTTAAACTCCTTCTTGCGGTAGAATACAGGGCAGTACTCGCCCTTCTCCGCTCCGTTGTCACGAGCCACACCCACATAGTCGTAGTCGGGCAACATCTCCACCATATCCATCAACTGCTTGTGCTTAACCTCCTGCGAGCCGAATACATCGAATGCTTCGAGGTTAATCAAATCGCAAACATACTGCTTGCGGTCATCCCAGCCGTTAAACTTCGAGTAGTCACCCTTCTTTGGTCGCTCCTGACCCTGACGAAGAGGACCACCTGTACGGACATTGAACGAGCCAACATTAAGCTCTTGCGCCATTGCAGTGAGGGCAAACATCGCCATCACGGCACAAATAAAAATTCTTTTCATACTGTTTTTGCGTTTATAAGATTTGTTAGTTTTTGTAATCATTACCACTTCTTGGCACCCTTCAAGCGTAGCTTCACCTGCACAGGATAGTGATCGGAGAGAAGATGCACCGCTCTCTTTTCGATATTGGCAGGAAGTCTTCTTTCGTATGCATTTTCATCTTCCGAAGCACGCCAATAGTGCAGAGTCAGAACTCCATAGCTGCTAACCTCTACATCCTCGCTCACAAAGATATGGTCGATACGATTTGTGGAGTAGCGTGTCGGAGTAAATGTAGAGAATGTTCCCGAAGGCGCAAAACGATATCGTGCCGCCTTGAAGGTATCCTTCAAATATCCGCTTTTTGCGAAGATATTGTACCATTCGCTATCTTGATAGACATTCATATCGCCCGTAACAACAACCTGAACGCCC
The DNA here is from genome assembly GCA_017502025.1 of Alistipes sp. Classification (GTDB taxonomy): domain Bacteria; phylum Bacteroidota; class Bacteroidia; order Bacteroidales; family Rikenellaceae; genus Alistipes. Next base: position 12,990 of record JAFVVS010000134.1, read on the forward strand.
TTGCAATGCTCCTCTATGAACTTTACAATCAGCTCGGCACCCTTGGTCTTTGCCATAGGGCCTTTATGGTCAAGATGGGTATTCAAGAAGTAGAACTTCGCCTTGGTAGCCCTATCCTGAAAATATCCCCACGAGCACACTCGATTACATCCGCCATCCCAACCTCTCGAAACGGTCTCCGGAGTAGCAGAGAGCCAAAATGTTCCACTATCGAGCAACTTAAATCTCTCACGACGATAGAATACCGGGCAAAACTCGCCCTTTGTCTTGCCATCGTCACGACCAACACCGATATATGCGTAGTCGGGCAACGCTTTAACCAAATCGTTTAATTGTCCATATCGAACCTCCTGTGCGCCAAAGATGTCGAACGCAGCAAAGTTTATCAAATCGAAGATAAAACCCTTGCGGTCGTCCCAACCATTGCCGCTCTTAACATTTCCCATACCGTGCGAGGTTCCGCATTTGATGTTAAACGAAGCCACATTCAGCTCTTGCGCCATTACAGAGAAGGCAAATGCTGCCATCATCACGGCAAGAGATATCTTTCTCATAATTTCACTATTTTTAAGTAGTTAGCATCTACCAATCTCAACTCAGGCTCACTTTCGAAGATTCCGAATACCGCCGAGCCCGAACCCGACATCGAAGCGTATATGGCACCCGCATCATACATCGACCGTTTCAACTCGGCAATCGCAGGATGCGACTCAAAGATATGCTTCTCGAAGTCGTTTTTAACAATCGCACGCCACTCCCCTATCGGTTTTCGCAACGCATCCGCCAGGCGCACCGATGGCATAGCCGGCTTCACACCCGAATATGCCTCCTTGGTCGAAACGCCCTCCTCGGGTTTTGCAACGACGAGATATTTGCCCTGCAACGGCAACTCGATAGGCGACATCACCTCGCCACGACCTGTGCAGAGTTGCGGAGTATTGCGAACAAAGAAGGCGGTATCGCTACCAATCATCGCTGCCACCTCAACCAATCTCTCCTCGCTCAAACCGAGCGCATAGAGTTCGTTGAGTGCCAAAATCACAGCCGTAGCGTCGCTCGACCCTCCGCCCAAGCCTGCACCGAAAGGGACTCGCTTGTCGAGGGTAATCTTCGCCTCGCCCACGCCATAGAGTCGTTGCATCAGGCGCAGAGCCTTCATACAGAGATTGCTCTCTGCGTCGCAATCGACAACCAAGCCCTTCTGCTCGAAGGTCGATACACCCTCAACTCTCTCTACCTCAACAACATCAAACAACCCCGAAACGGGTATCATTACCGTTTCGAGGTCGTGAAATCCATCTTCACGACGGCGAAGAATATCGAGTCCGAGGTTTATTTTGCAGTTAGCGTGCAGAATCATACTACAAATATAGGTATATTTTCCGAGAAAAAGAGTATTTTTCAAAAAAAATGCACTACCTTCGCAACTATGGAGCAAAAGTTACTCGAAACTCTCAAAAAGTATTGGCATTACGACTCGTTCCGTCCTATGCAACAAGAGGCAATGGAGGCGGTATTGGAGGGGCGTGATACGCTGGTGCTTATGCCTACGGGTGGCGGAAAGTCGATAATATATCAACTTCCGACACTCGTGAGCGAGGGTTTGTGCATCGTAGTAACACCGCTTATCGCTCTGATGAAAGATCAGGTGGATCGTCTGCGCCGTATGGGCATTCCTGCTGTGGCCATCCATTCGGGTTTGTCGAGCCGACAAATTGATATCGCACTCGACAACTGCGTATATGGCGATGTCAAATTTCTCTATGTCGCACCCGAGCGACTTTCGAGCGAGATGTTCCGTCTGCGAGTCGATAGAATGAATGTGTCGCTGTTGGCAGTCGATGAGGCGCACTGCATCTCGCAGTGGGGCTACGACTTCCGCCCTGCATACCTAAAAATCAAGGAGTTACGCCGACTCATACCCGACACTCCCGTATTGGCTCTTACCGCCTCGGCAACGCCACAAGTGGCAAAGGATATTATGGCGCAGTTGGAGTTTGCCGAGCCGAATATTTTACAGACATCATTCCTCCGCCCAAACCTTTCGTATAGCGTGCGAGAGACCGACGACAAGGAGGGGCAGTTGTTGCGAATAATCAACAATGTGCCCGGTTGCGGAATCGTCTATGTCCGTATGCGAAATACCGCCGAGAGAGTGGCAAATTTCCTCATCGAGCAGGGCTATTCGGCATCGTTCTACCACGGCGGTTTGCCAAATGCCGAGCGAGCTTTGCGACAAGATGAGTGGGTGAGCGGAAAGACCCGTATTATGGTGGCTACCAACGCCTTCGGAATGGGAATTGACAAACGAGATGTGCGATTTGTAGTCCATTACACGATGAGCGACTCGCTCGAATCGTACTACCAAGAGGCGGGTCGTGCAGGCCGTGACGGAGAGCGCAGTTATGCCGTAATTTTGATGGCCTCCGACGACAATAATCGCATCATTGACCTCTTCGAAAAGGAGTTCCCCGACATCGACCTTATCCGCTCGGTCTATCACGAATTATGCTCCTATTTGGGCGTGGCAATCGGCGACGGAAAAGAGGCTTCGTTTGTCTTCAATATTTACGAATTTTGCCGCCACATAAAGCTTCCGCTCGTAACCGTTCACAACATTATAAAGTTGCTGCAACTAAATGGTTATCTGACACTTGTAGAGGACTGCGAGCATCCTGCAAGAGTGATGTTTATGGTCACTCGTGACGAGCTCTATCAGGTGAAGATGCAGAGCGAAAAGGAGGAGGAGATTCTGCGCACAATGTTGCGACTCTACACGGGCATTTTCAGCGAATTCCGCCCTATCGACGAGATGGAGATCGCCTCGCAGTCGAAGCACTCGCACACCGATGTTCACGACCTTCTGAAACGCCTATGGCGAGCCAATGTTATACGCTACATTCCGACCAATCACGACCCTCTGATCTTCCTCGACGAGGAGCGTCTGCCGGCACGAGATATCTACATCGCTCCGGCAACCTATTCACGCCGTAAGTCGTTGATGTTGGAGCGTTTCAACCACCTGCTCCACTACGCCAACGAGGAGTCGGAGTGTCGCAGTCGCATTATCGAGCAATACTTCTGCGACAGGATGTCGGAGCCGTGCGGTATTTGCGACAACTGCCTTGCCCGCAAGCGCAAGGAGAAGAGCACTTCGGCAAACTACGAGCAACAGATTTTGTCGCTCCTCGCCACCGAGCCGATGAGCATCAAAGAGCTTGTCGCACACATCGTAGGCAACGAGCAGAGCATCATCGAGGCTGTTCGCCAACTCACCGAAAAAGGTACAATCTCGGCAGAGGAGAACAAGCTGACGCTAGAAACGGAAAGCGGAAAACGGAAAGCGGAAAACTAAATTTCCATTCTATTCAAAATCGGAGGCGATGAGGCTATTTTTGCGCGTTACGCAGTGGCGGGAAGCGCAGCATACTTGGCGTATGTGAGCATTCACGACGCAAGTAAGGTGCAAAAAGAGTCCATCGGAACGATTTTTCACCCAATGGTTAAGGTTTATTTGTTCGACAGGGGGTCGAACAAATAAACAAAACTCGCTAAAATCGCCTAAAAAGTGGCAAAAATCGCATTTCTGACGAAAAAGATTTTTCAAAAGCGCAATTTTCAGTCTTAAAAGTTGATTATTCGGAGAATAATCGCTATTTTTGCGCATATCAAAAAGAGAGAAAAACACAAAACAACACAAATAACACAAAATTATGATTGAAGAAGTAACAAATGTATCTCCTATGGGGCGTATTGAGAAGATCAATATCGAAGACCACATGAAGGAGTCCTACATCAACTACTCGATGTCGGTTATCGTATCTCGTGCGTTGCCCGATGTTCGAGATGGTTTGAAGCCGGTTCATCGTCGAATCTTGTTCGATATGAACTCGGAGTTGAATCTCTACCACGATAAGCCAACTCGTAAGTCGGCTCGTATCGTCGGTGATGTACTCGGTAAGTTCCACCCACACGGTGACTTATCGGTTTATGATGCAATGGTGCGTTTGGCACAGCCTTGGGCTATGCGTTACCCACTCGTTGAGGGTCAGGGTAACTTCGGTTCGATGGACGGTGACTCGCCAGCGGCTATGCGTTACACCGAGGCTCGTATGCAGAAGATCACCAACGAGGTTATGGCCGATATCGATAAGGACACTATCGATTGGACAATGAACTTCGATGATACTCAGAAGGAGCCTACCGTACTCCCTACCAAGATTCCGTTGTTGCTCGTGAATGGTGCAAGCGGTATCGCCGTAGGTATGGCTACAAATATGGCACCGCACAACCTCTCGGAGGTTATCGATGCTTGTTGCGCTTATATCGACAACAAGGAGTGCACCTGCGAGGATTTGCTCCACTTTGTTAAGGGTCCTGACTTCCCAACCGGTGCTATCATCTATGGCTACGAAGGTGTTAAGGAGGCTCTCTTGACAGGTCGTGGTCGTGTGGTTATGCGTGCTCGTCACGAGGTTGAGACCACCGCAACAGGTCGTACCCAGCTCATCTTCACCGAGATACCTTATATGGTAAATAAGCAGGAGATGATCAAGCACATTGCAACCCTTACAAAGGAGGGTCGCTTGGAGGGTATCGCCGATGTAAATGACGAGTCGGACCGCCAGGGTACTCGTGTAGTAGTAACCTTGAAGCAGGATGCCGTAGCGAATGTGGTATTGAATATGTTGTTCAAGCACACCGAGTTGCAGACTTCGTTCTCGGTTAACAACATCGCACTCGTAAATGGTCGCCCACAGGTATTGAACCTTCTCGATTTGATTCACTACTTCGTAGAGCACCGCCACGAGGTGATTGTTCGTCGCAGCCGTTTCGATTTGCGCAAGGCCGAGGAGCGTTTGCACATCGTTCAGGGCTTGATTATTGCACAGGACAACATCGACGAGATCGTACAGATTATCAAGACCTCGAAGAGTGTCGATTTGGCAAAGGCTACCCTCTCGGAGCGTTTCGGTTTGAGCGAGATCCAGGCTACTGCAATCGTCGAGATGAAGTTGCGTGCTTTGTCGGGCTTGGAGCAGGAGAAACTCCGCAACGAGTACGAGGAGTTGCAGAAGACTATCGACTACCTCACAGCCGTTCTCGGCAGCGAGGAGATGCAGCTCGGCATTGTTAAGGAGGAGTTGCTCGAAATCAAGGAGAAGTATGGCGACGAGCGTCGTTCGGAGATTGTATACGCTTCGGAGGAGTTCAATCCTGAGGACTTCTACGCTGACGAGGATATGGTTATCACCATTTCGCACCTCGGCTACATCAAGCGTACTTCGTTGGCAGACTACCGCACCCAGAACCGTGGCGGCGTAGGTATGAAGGGCTCGGCTACCCGTGACGAGGACTTCATCGAGCACATCTATGTGGCTTCGATGCACAACACTATGATGTTCTTCACCGAGAAGGGTCGTTGCTTCTGGTTGAAGGTTTATGAGATTCCTGAGGGTACTCGTTCGTCGAAGGGTCGTGCTATCCAGAATATCATCAACATCGAGCCGGATGATAAGGTGCGTGCTTACATCAACTGCAAGAAGCTCAACGACGAGGAGTATATCAACTCTAACTATATTATAATGTGTACCAAGAACGGTACCGTTAAGAAGACCAAGTTGGAGGCATACTCTCGTCCTCGTACCAATGGTATCAACGCTATCGAGGTGCGTGAGGGCGACCGTCTTATCGAGGCTAAGCTCACAAGCGGCTCGGCAGAGATTATGATTGCTACCCGTGAGGGTAAGGCTATCCGCTTCAACGAATCGACAGTTCGTGAGGTAGGTCGTACTTCGATTGGTGTGCGTGGTGTATCGCTCGAAGGCGACAACGAGGCTATCGGTATGATCTGTATCGAGCCTGAGTCGAACGAGGATGTACTCGTACTCTCGGCAAACGGTTTCGGTAAGCGTACAAATGTGGATGAGTATCGTGTAACAAATCGTGGCGGTAAGGGTGTCAAGACCATCAACATCACCGAGAAGACCGGCGAGTTGGTTGCTATCAAGGCTGTTACCGACGACAACGATTTGATGATTATCAACCGCTCGGGTATCACCATCCGCACCTCTATCGAGCAAATTCGTGTAGCAGGTCGTGCAACTCAGGGTGTTCGCATCATCAACCTCCGTGAGGGCGATGAGATTGCATCGGTTGCCGTAGTGCCTGTAACCGAGGAGGAGGAACTCGCAGAGGGCGCAGTAGCAGAGGGCGCAGAGGTAATCGCTGAGGCTCCTGCAACTGAGGCTGCAACAAACGAAAATGAACAATAAATTTCAAACTTTAACAGTTATAACACTATGAAGAAGATTATAACATTGGCTGTGGCTTTGGCAACATTGGCTGTGCCAGCCGCTACCGCACAGAAGATTAACGACGCCGCATTCAAGGCGAAGTTGGAGAAGAGTAATCTCGATATCGAGAACCCAAAGAAGTCGGGCAAGCCGGCTACTTGGTACAACCGTGGTAAGCTCTGCGTAGATGCTATCGTTGCCCCTACAAAGAACATCTTCTCGGGACTCGATGCCAATATGTTGGCTATGAGCCTTGGCGTACCTGCAACCGAGGTTAAGGGTGACATTCACTCGTTCGATTGGGTTGATATCCACACCAAGAGTGGTAAGGTTGTGGCTTGGGGCATCAAGAAGGAGGTGCTTCCAAATGCTTATGAGATTGCTAAGGAGGCATTCTTGAAGGCTTACGAGTTGGATCCAGCATTGGCTCCAAAGATTAAGACTGCATTGGATGTACTTATCAACCACTACTCGGAGTTGGGCTCGGTAAGCCTCGATGTATCGGAGTACAAGACCGCTATCGACGCCTATATGAAGGCGGTAGGCTTGCAGCAGAACCCTGCAATTGGCAAGGAGGATTCACGCTACTACTTCTTCGCAGGTCAGTTGGCTGCATTCCTCGGTGCACAGGATGCAAAGTACTTCGCAGATGGCGAGAAGTATCTCAACAAGGCACTCGAATTGGGTTACAAGGATGAGCAGGGCAACCTCTACTACTTCCTCTTCCACTGCTACTATGGTCAGCGTGCCGAGAACAAGGAGAACCTCATCAAGGCAAAGAACGCCTTGTTGGAGGGCATCGAGAAGTATCCACGCAACGAGCGTATTATGGAGGGTTTGATTCAGCTCTACACCTCGGAGGAGGGCGTAGGCGACCCTGCCGACTTGGTTGAGCGCATCGACAAGATGCTTGCCGAGAAGCAGGACAATGCAGACCTCTGGTTTGCTCGTGGTCAGGTATTCTTCAAGTTGAAGAACTATGACGAGTGTATTGCTTCATTCCTCAAAATCAACGATTTGAAGCCAAACGACTACGATACAAACTTCTACCTTGGCTACTTCTATATGGCAAAGGGCGACGAGGTTAATCGTGCATTCAACTCTCGCCTCGACAGCATCAACTCGCAGGAGGAGTACCAGGCAGGTTTGAAGGAGGTAAATGCCGCTTATATGAAGTCGTTGCCTTGGTTGGAGAAGGCTATGGAGTTGAAGCCAGAGAGCGTAGATTGCGCTGAGTATTTGAAGGTTCTCTGCTTCCGTCTTCGCAACGAGGATGGCATTATGGATAAGTACAACAAGTACAACGCCCTCTACAAGAAGTTGAAGGGTATCCAATAATTCAGCGAGATTAAGGAATTTAGGGAGTTTAGGGATATCATATTCTTAAATTCCCTAATTTCATTAAATTCACAAATGGTTATGAAACGATTTTTTCTCAGTGCAATAGCACTCATTTTTGCGCTTTCGGCTATCGAGGCGAAGCCCAAGCAGATGAAGCCGTGGAGCGAGGGTACGCTCGATATTCACCACATCAGCACAGGTCGTGGTCCTGCATTCTTCTACATTCTGCCCGACGGCACACGATTGTTGGTGGATGCTGGCGATTTGGGCGATGCTTCTCGCTGGAAGCACAAGGAGATTATGCCGGCTGTGCCGAGTGCCGAGAAGCGACCTGCCGAGTGGATTGCTCGCTACATCGAGCACTTCTCGAAGCCGCTCAACAAGGATCTCTACCTCGACTATGCGATGATTACCCACTTCGACACCGACCACTATGGCCGATTGGACCATTTGGCTCTTTCGATGGAGGGCAAGCCGTACAAACTGACAGGTATGACCCATTTGGCAAACCTTGTGCCTATCCGCACAATGATTGATAGGGGTTATCCCAACTACGACTACCCTTCGCCCGCTGCCTTCCGCAAGCGCAATGGCAAGTTGTTTCTCAACTACGAAATGCTCATCCGAGAGCGTGAGGCACAAGGGTTGAAGAACGAGCAGTTTGCCGTAGGCTCGGACAAGCAGTTGGTATTGAAAACTTCGCCTGCCGACTACCCCACTTTCCGCATTCAGAATATTGCCGGAAATGGCAAACTCTGGACAGGCAAGGGCAGCGGTGTCCGCTCGATTATCGCCGATGGAGCACCCGAGGGTGCTACCGTCGATGAGAACTCGTCGAGTTGCGTTTTCCGCCTCGAATATGGCGACTTCGCCTACTATATGGGAGGTGACATCCGAGGTACATATTCCAAGAAAAAGAATAACTATTGGACTGATGTGCAGACCCCTGTAAGCAAAGTTATCGGCACGGTGGATGTTGCCGTTGCCGACCACCATGGCTATCGTGATTCGATGAACGACAATCTGCTCAAAGCCTTGAATGCAAATGCCATTGTTTTGCCCGTGTGGGATCTCTATCATCCGCATCCTAACGCTATGAAGCGCATTATCAAAAATGGCGTTACCGAGGTATTCCCTGCGGGTATGACCGAGGAGAATCTCGCAAAACTCACCGAGGCGGGTCTTGCCGATCCTATCCGCCCTGCGGGACACATCGTGGTGCGTGTA
>JAFVVS010000135.1 GCA_017502025.1 Alistipes sp.
CCTAACTTAGGGGGACAATATTTTACCCCATCTATTCCTCCTCTAAGTTAGGGGAGGTGCCCGAAGGGCAGAGGGGTATGTTGACGTTTTTTGTAGGGGTTGTTAGGGGGAGTTAGAGGTTGTTAGAGGGAGAATAGGGAATATAGGGAGTATAGGGAATTTAGGGATTGTTGCTTTCTCTAAGTTCTCTAAACTCCCTAAATTCTCTCAACTCTCAACTCTCAACTCTCAACTCCTATGGAGCCATTGCACGCACCACTCCACGCCGGTGCGGAGGAGGGCGATGGCATCGGATATGACTTGCAGGCGTTGCTCCATCTCTCGCAGTGCTTCACGCAGCGATACCTTATATATAATATAGGCGAGCAACGCAAAGAGGAGCCCAAGCAGTAGGCAGGGGTAGATGACCGAGCCCATAAGCTCGGCCATCCACACCGTCAATGCCACCACAAGCAGCAATGCAGCCGCCGGTGCCGCCAAAGCTACGATGATGAGAGCGGCGAAGGGGAAGCCTTTGTTGTGCATAGCCTACCCCACCGCTATTTTTTCTCGCACTCGCAGCTCGGCATAGCCTCCTTGTAGGCCGAACGCCACTTGTCGATTTCGTCGTTGAGGAAGCCTCGCACGAAGTTGCGCATCTCCTCGCCCGTCTTTGGTGCAAGAGCCAACGCCACGGCAGAGCCGAGGACCATTCCACCCAACACCGAAAAGATACATAAGGTTGTGTTTTTCATAGGTTGATTGTTTTTAATGGTTAATACTTTTTTACCTCAACCTCTCACAATGCAAATCGTAAGCCAAAAAAAGACCGACTAACAAATTAGTCGGTCTAAATTTCGGGGTTTGCAAGGATATTACCACGCAACCTTTTGAGTATAAGTTACACCAAAGCCATCGGTAACCTTAATCTCGCCCTCACGAACGCCTGCCGAAGGCTTCACACGGAAGAGGTATGGCGTCTTCACAGGCTTGGAGTAGTTACGCTCGGTCTTGCCGAGTTTCTGCTGCTGGTGCTCGGCGTAGATTTTGAGGTAGTCAGGATCGTACTCGCCCTTGGCGTGCTCCATCTCGGCAACCTTCACTCCATTCTCCCACCACTCGATTGCACTCCAAGTGTCTGCCGAGTAGTTCCAGATATTTGCCTTAACATACTCGGTATTGGTTGCGGTCGGAGTATAAACTCGCATCTGATAGTTGCGGTCGTGACCCGCAGTCTTGTAGTACCACGACATATTGTCGCCCTCAACCTCGGCAACCATATAGCCATTAGGTGTTCCGCAGGTGTTCAACTCACGATTGAGGCGAATCTGACCGATACAACGAGCCGAGATGATTGATTTGACATTTTTGAGCGACTCGTACTTGGCAGGAGCCTTCGCATAGTCGTACTCATAGTTCTGGTGGATGTGTCCTGCCCACGCATAGACATTCTTGTACTGTGCAAGAAGTGCTGCATACTTCTTGTAATTCACGCTCTTCTCGCCGAAGTTATCACGACGCTTCATAAGCGGTGCGTGGGTGCAAACTACGAGAGTTGTCTCCTTCGAGATGTGTTTAAGGTCGTTCTCCAACCAACGAAGGGTGAAATCTTCAAGACCTGTCTTGTACCTATGTTTGGCTGTTGGGCGGTTGTAGACGATATCGTTCAAAACCACAAAGTGCATCTTGCCGAGGTTGAACGAGTAGTTCTGTGGTGCAAGATACGACTCGAAATATGGAGTACCAAGCTTCGTGTCGAAGATGGTCTGCTGGTCGTAGTCGTGGTTACCGATAACGCTCACCATTGGCACAGGCGAAGCTGCCAAGACATTCATATAGTGGTCGTACGAGGTCATATAGTTGTAGACAAGGTCGCCAAGGCAGATTGCATAGACATCCTTGTCGGTGTTGCTCGTAAGCTCCTTGATATCGGCAACGATAACATCACGGAAACGCTCAACCGACTTATCGTACTTCAAACCACGAGTCTGAGGGTCGCCAATCATCGCCAATACGAAGTTATCGCTCTTGTTTTTGCGCTCGGTCAATACAAAGTCTGCTCGTGCAGCCTGAGTATAGCGAGGTATGCGACGGAAGAATTGTGGGCGGTTATCACGCAACGGAATCTCGTACTCTGCCGGCACCGAAATCATCACAAAACGGCACTTTGCAAGGTTGCTCTTCATAAAATACTCGCCATTAACACCTGTCAAAACGCTCTGCTCGCCATCGCTGACTACTACGCCCTCAATAGGGTTTCCATTGGCATCAGCAACTCTACCAAAGAGGTTTGTACCATCCTTCAACGGCTTAACAACCTTTACGAAGTCGTCATATCGCTTGCCGATAATGTTTGTGAGGTTGCTCCAACCGCACATATTGCCACTATTCAAGCTGCTAGGATCCGATACCACCTTGCCATAGTTAGCGCAGTCGTGGATTGTTACAGGCACATTGCCCTTGGCATAGCCACCACACGAAGCAACGAAACCGCCTGTTGCACACTTGGCATGGGTTGATTTATTGGTTACATTTCCGTAGTTTGCGCAATCTCTGTAATATGAGCCTGTCGGGTTCTTACCCAACGAGATGACACCGGCAAAGCCACCGCACCAAGCTGCACCCTCGACGCTATCGCTCACGACCTCGGCATAGTTGAAACACTGCGATATATGGGCAGGGCGAGATGTCTCACCAAAGACTCCACCCACATAAGCATTTCCGGCAGTGTTTGCCGAGACCTTACCGTAATTCACGCAATCAACCATAGTGAGGACCAGATTAACTCGTGCGCAGATACCACCTACCGAAGCGGCGTGTGTTCCCGAAACGGCTACAACGCCGAAGTTGTCGCAACAGATGATGTCGGTATTTGCCCACGCTGTAATACCTCCCGCACGAGATACAGGCTTCTGTGTGCCCGAGAATGGCATACCCACAGCTACCACATTACCACGATTGACGCAATTCTTGACGGTCGAGCGTGACGACTCACCTACGATACCGCCGATATTATTATTTGGGAAGTCGCCCATAAACGACACGCTTCCGGTATTTACGCATCGAGAGATGGTGGTACCAGCCACAACATTCTTGCCATAGCAAGTACCAACAAGACCACCCAAACGAATACCCTTGCCACCTGCCGTATTCGAGAAGTTCATACGGCAAGAGATTGCACCCGTATTCATACAGTTGTAGATGATATTGTGGTTACAGGCAGCGATTGCACCAATCATGATCTCCTTGTTTGCCTCCTCGCCATTGTGCTCCACCGAGCCGTGGTTGATACAGTTGGCAATCTTACCACGGTTGATCTTTGCGATGTATGCCACATAGTCGTTTGCATCGTTGAGCGAGGTGGTAACCTCCAACTTACACGACGCATCGATAATGATATTCTGCACCACAGCCTTGGTTTCGAGAGTGCCGAAGAGTGACGACTTTGCGTTCCAATTGTAGAGTTTGTGACCGCAACCATCGAATACACCATTGTAGGTGACGATTGTAGGGAACTTCTTGCCCTTGGTCATATCAATGTCGGCATCGAGACAGACATGTCCCTTCTCGTTCTGCCACATCGAGATATCTGCTCCCTTATTTACCGCTTTTGCGAAGGTGAGCAACTCCTTGTAGTTCGAGATACCCTCGGCGTATGCCAAGAATACGAACATGGAGAGAATCAGTGAAAGAAATAGTTTTCTCATATTAGTTAGGTTTTAGAATTTGTCAGTTTTTTTTGTATTTCATACAAAATTAGTAAATATTTCTTAAAACTCAAACAAAAAAGCCCACAAACATTTGTGGACTTAATAACTTATCGCAGAGCGGTGCAAAATTCACCGAACAGAACGATTATTTCTCGATGAAAGCGGCATACTGCTCGGCAGTCAAGAGCGACTCAACCTCCTCAGGAGCCGACATCTTAATCTTGACCATCCAACCCTCGCCGTATGGGTCTTTGTTTACGAGTGCAGGGTCAGCGTCGATTGCAGGGTTTACCTCTACAACCTCGCCCGACACAGGAGTAAATGCGTCAGAAACGGTCTTTACAGCCTCGATAGTTCCGAAGATATCGCCCGCTGCAAGGCTCTCGCCCTCGCTCTGGATATCAACAAATACGATATCGCCCAACTCGCTCTGTGCGAAGTCGGTAATACCAACATAGGCGTACTCGCCCTCTACTCGACACCACTCGTGGTCGTTCGAATACTTCAATTCAGCAGGAATGTTTGACATAGTTTTATAGTTTTAGTTGTTTCTTATTTGTGTCGTTAGGGGCGTTAGAGTCGTTAGTGTTTTACCAACTATTGCTTTCTTGCCCTTAGCCTTTTGCAAATATAGTTAAAAAATTACAAATTCGACCTCTTTGAAGAGATAATCTTTTGTTTTGCCCGCTTCATCTTCGAGGCGTAATGCTCCCGATGGAGCAGTGCCGAGAATTTTCGCTTCAAATTGCTCGCCACTTGGCAAAGCGTAGATGTGATACTCGTTCAAGCGATACAACAACGAATTGTATCTTTCGTGCAGTACATTTTGCATTTTGCATTTTGCATTCTGCATTTCACGCAGTGCCTCATAATTTTCTTGCAAATGCTTCAAAAAGCACTGCAAAATCTCCTCCGCATTCAACTCTTTTCCAAGCAGTTGCGCCATCGAGACAGGATTAGGAATCGAGGGGTCGAACTCCGTCTGATTTACATTTATACCAATGCCCACAATCGTGCGACGCAGGGTTGTCGAGGAGAGCGAGTGCTCGATAAGTATGCCGACCAACTTCCTGTCGCCGACATAGATGTCGTTTGTCCACTTTATCTTCGCCCCGATGCCATACTCCGAGAGCATATCGACGAGCGACAACGCCACAACCTCCGACACCGAAAACTGCTCGGCAATAGGCACAAAGGTTGGCTCCAACACCACCGAGAAGGTCAAGTTTTCACCTTTTCGGCTATGCCACTCGTGCCCCCTTTGACCACGCCCAGCGGTCTGGTAATCTGCCCACACGACATCTCCCTCATGATACTTTTCGTCACGAGCGTCATCGTTGGTCGAAGCGGTGGTGTCAAAATGATAAATCATTTTTATTAGCTTTTAGCCATTAGCCGTTAGCCATTAGCTTTTTTATAATTCAAAATTTAGCGCAGTAAAATAGCATTCGCTCCCATTGGTCGCTGAATGGCAACGAATGGCATTCGCTCGTTACACTCGCTGAATGGCAAAATGCGCCTCTCATTAAGCACTCCTTATGGAGTGCGCTGCCATTAAATGTCATTAAGGGCGTAAGCCCGAATGCCATTAAATGCCATCTCTCTTTGGCGCAAAGAACTCATCAGAACGATTTTTACGCTTGGACTCCGAAATCTCGAAGTGCGTCATTCAAAGTAGTTTTTTTATCTGTTGACTCCTTACGCTTGCCGATAATAAGGGCACACGCCACATTGAACTCACCGGCAGGGAATTTCTTTGGGTAGGTACCCGGGATAACCACCGAGCGAGCAGGAACATAGCCCTTATAGGTTACAGGCTCATCACCGGTAACATCGATAATGTGGGTTGAGCCGGTAATCACGGTATTAGAGCCGATAACCGCCTCACGGCAAATATGCGCTCCCTCAACGATAATGGCACGAGAGCCGATAAAGCAGTTATCCTCGATAATAACGGGTGCAGCCTGCACAGGCTCCAATACGCCACCAATGCCGACACCACCAGAGAGGTGGACATTCTTACCAATCTGCGCACACGAGCCAACAGTTGCCCAAGTATCGACCATTGTACCAGAGTCAACATAGGCGCCTATATTGACATACGACGGCATAAGCACTGCGCCAGGAGCGATATATGCTCCATAGCGAGCCATTGCGTGAGGTACGACACGCACACCGAGTTTTTCGTAGTCGTGTTTAAGGTCAATCTTATCGTACCACTCCAACTCGCCCGCACGCATTGTGCGCATAGTCTGAATCGGGAAGTACATAATGATAGCCTTCTTTACCCACTCATTCACCTGCCACTCGCTATTTTCCAAGTCGATTGGCTCGGCAGTGCGAAGTTCGCCCTTATCTACCGCCTCAACAACGGCACGAATGACCTCTCGCACACTCTCTTCGTTGAGCATAGCACGATTCTCCCACGCCTGCTCAACCACGCTTTTAAGTTCCGAAAAATTGCTCATATATCTTATGTTGTTAATCTATCACTGTTATCACGAGTTTGCCCTCTCGTTTAATCTTCACCTCAATTGGCTCGCTGCCGAGTATCGAACATCTCAAAACGCCACTCTCGTACGCCATAATCGAGATATGCTTCACCAAGTCGAGCCTACCCTTCTTATAATATTTGTATAGTGTCTCCTTTGCGCTCCACATCTCGGCAAAGATGTCGTACCGCTCCGCCAACGCATGCTCCTCGGCAGAGAGATAGCGGCTTGCCACCCTGCGGAAATCTCGCTCCACCGACTCGATATCGACCGCACAGACCCCGTTCGAAAAGAGCACCGCTACCCTATCACGGCTATGCGACACACTTATATGGATGTTGGGGTTATCGACCTTCGGTGCGCCATAATCGTCGTGAGAGATTACCACCTCGGCACCCAACTCTCGCCTTACGATTGCTCGCCAAGCCAACACCTCGCATCGGCGTGATGCCGAGCCATACTGCTCGACAAATGCCAAGTCTGCCGCCGTAGCGCACTCACGCAGTGCCTCCTCCGATGCAATCGGCTCTATGACAAGGCGACTACTCATTACTCTTGACGATGATTTTTATCTTGTCGATGCGGTGACCCTCCATCTTCTCCACAATGAAGCGGATGCCGTGTGCCTGCACCTCGTCGCCCTTCTTCAAGAAGTTGCGATTTACTTCGAGCATTAAGCCCGCAACCGTCTCGGCACGACCCTGAACATCCTCGAACAAATCATCGTCGAGGTCGAGCACTCTCGCCACATCCACAATATGGGTTTTACCCTCGAAGATGTAGGTATTCTCATTCAGACGACGATAGAACGACTCATCGAC
This sequence comes from Alistipes sp., assembly GCA_017502025.1. Taxonomy (GTDB): domain Bacteria; phylum Bacteroidota; class Bacteroidia; order Bacteroidales; family Rikenellaceae; genus Alistipes. Next base: position 7,003 of record JAFVVS010000135.1, read on the forward strand.
ATCGCTCTCGTCGGAAATCTCGCCTACAACCTCCTCCAAGATATCCTCCAACGAGATAAGTCCCTGCGTTGCGCCATACTCATCGACCACAATCGCCATATGGAACTTCTGCTTCTGGAAATCTTCGAGCACGGCATTGACCTTCTTGTGCATAGGCACAAAGTATGGCTCACGAATAAGGCGTTGCCAACCAAACTCGTCGCCCTTGGAGATGTGTGCCAGCAGATCCTTTACGAACAACACGCCCTTGATATCGTCGATATCCTCGTTATAGACTGGCAGTCGTGAGTAGCCTGTTTCGGTAATCACCTGCTTCACCTCGGTGAAGGTCATAGTCTGCTCCAAAGCCTTGATGTCGATGCGTGGGCGCATAATATCCTCGACCTCTCGGGAGGCGATACCCACAATACCCGACAATATCTTCTGCTCCTCGCTCTCCGGCTCGGTGGTCATATCCACAGCGTCGGCCAACTCCTCAATCGAGATATTCTCACCACTCGGAGTTGCCATTTTGCCCACTCGACCGCTGGTGTTGATAAGGATGTAGGAGAAGGGCTTGAAAAGCCAACGCAAAACAATAAGCGGTTGGGCAAATGCCAATGCCACCTTCACATTCGAGGTCTGCGCCACAATCTTAGGCAAAATCTCACCAAAGAGCAACAGCAAAAATGTTACCAACACACCCGTAAAGAGGAACTCCACGGTCGTATTATTGAACTTGAACATCGTATCCACCACCTTCGACGAGCAGATTACGATGGCGATATTCACAAGGTTATTCACCACGAGTATGGTCGCCAACAGCGAGTCGCTATTTTTCAGCAACTTCAAAACGCTATCCGAGGCTACCGAGGTGCGCTGCTTAATCTGTCGCAAATCCGACGGCAGAAGCGAAAAGAATGCAACCTCCGATGCCGACATCATTCCCGACACCAGCAATAGCAACACCGTTACCACCATCAGCAAGATGGTTTCGGGCGGGCAACTCTGAAATTCTATAAAATTCATCTTCAATCTCTCTTTTTAGAATAGTGCAGGCATATCGTGCGACTCGCTCTGCTGTTCCTTCTCCACACCTGCTACCTGATGCGCCTTGGCTGCTACGGTGAGCGATATACCGTGAGCAATATATGCAGGTACTCGCTTGCACTCGGCAAATTCGGCAAAGTTGCGGGATGGGCGGGTTATAGGCGCAGGTGCAGGGCGATACTTCGGCATTGGAGCACGCTCCGGCTGTGGCTCGGGCTTACCAACAACGCCTCTCTCCTCCTGAGGTTGCTGCACGGGAGCCTTGACAATATCCTGCTCTTCGTTATTTTTGATGATGATAGGTTTTGCCAAATTCTCGTTGCTGAAACCCGTGGCAACAACCACAACCTCCATCTCATCCTCCGCCAAGTTTGGCTTAATACTCATACCCCAGATGATATTTGTAAGGCGTTCGTTGCCATTCTCATCCTCGGTTTTGGCGTGGTGCTGCACACGATCACGCACACGATGAGCCTCGTTCAGTGTCAAGCCCTCCGAGCTCGACACCGAGATATTAATCAGCACATTGCGTGCTCCGCTAATCGAGACATTGCCAAAGAGTGGCGAGGTGATGATGCTGTCGATAACCTTATCGGCTCTATCTTCGCCTGTCTCGGTAGCCACGCCCATAATAGCACTTCCGCTACCTCGCATAACGGTACATACATCCGAGAAATCGACATTCACCAGGTTGTTTCGGTGAGTGATAATCTCGGCAATACCCTTTGCGGCAAACGCCACGACATCGTTGGCTCTGCCAAAGCCCGTAGCAGCGGGCAGATGTCCGTAGAGTTGATTTATGGCATCGTTGCTCAACACGATTATCGCATCTACATATTTGCGCAACTTCTCGATACCCGCATTTGCTTGTGCTGTACGATGAGGGCCCTCGTTGCTCGGAGGTGTGGTGACAATCGCCACGGTCAAGATCTCCATCTCGTGGGCGAGTTCGGCAATTACAGGTGTTGCACCTGTACCCGTACCTGCACCCATACCTGCCGCCAAAAAGAGCATCTCGGTACCTCGTGCAGTGAGCAAATCACGCACCTTATCCAACGATGCAACAGCGCACTCGGCACCTCGTTCCGAGTTGTTACCTGCTCCAAGACCGTCGCCACCAAGCAAAATACGATTCTCCTCGGCAATATGCAACTTGTCGAGGTCATCCTGGTCGGTGTTGCAGGCCGCAAGGTTTACACCCTCGATCTGCATCTCCCACATATGCTCGATAGCGTTGCCACCGGCTCCACCGACACCCATTGCCATAATGCGTGACGGCTGACTCTTTACCGACACAAGGTCGTTCAATATAGTGTAGTTATCCATCTTCGTAATCTTCTACTCAACCTCTCCTAAATATACTTGTCGGAGACAAAACTGTTATCTACCCAATCGAGGACTCTACCCCACCAATTACGGCCACTCTTGCCGCCATTGTTGCCCGAATTACCGCTCTTGTCATCCTTCTTGTCGTCATCCTCTTGCTGTTCCTCTTGCTGTACCTGCTGTTCCTCCTGAGGTTGCTCGGTTTGAGGTTCGAATTGTTCTTCATCCTCCTCCGGCTCAGGTTGTGGCACAGGTGTCGGTTGCGGTTGCGGAGCAACCCTCTCGACAGGCTCGACATGGGTGAAGATATCCTTCGGCTTCTTCTCCTCCTCGATAGTCACAGTTGTTGGCGCAACCTCCTTGGCAGGCATCTCGTGAACTATCTCGCAAGCGTTGTGCTTTGCGCCATAGAGCAACAATCCGAGAGCCACCGACTGCGGAAATGCGAGAACTCGCTCCTGCGACTCATCGTCCAACTTGTTCAACATAGTAGCGAAGCGCACCTCCATACCCAACTCTCGGGCGAAGAGTTGGTCGATATTCGAGAGGTACGACGAGCCTCCCGTAAGCACCACTCCGCACGGAATCTTGGTGGAGAACTTCGCAGCCTTCAACTCTCGCTCAACAAATCGGGTAATATCCTTCAATCGCTCCTCGATAATCTCGGCAATATTGCGTTGCAAAATCTGCTTCTTGGCGTGACCTGCCATCTTCACAGGCACGGTTGTGTCGCTCGGAACGCTATCGGCAATTGCCGAGCCCCAACGACGCTTCAACAAATCGATATCCTTCTTCGGAATCTTCAAGAAGTCCTGCAAATCATCGTTTATGCTCGATGCTCCGATTGGCAACGACGAGAAGTACCACAACTTGCCCTCTCGCACAATCGAGATATCGGTCAAATCGCTACCGATGTCGACAATCGCCACGCCCGACTCCATCTCATCGGGTGTGAGCACCAACTCGGGCAGAAGCGTAGGGCTTACGCACAAGCCCGACACCTTTATCTCGGTTTGATAGAGTGCTCTATTGAGTCGGTCAATCTGGTGTTTGCCCGCCAGCACAAAGAGATATGTTGCCGAGAGTTTGCGACCAAATGCACCCAGCGGGTCACGCATACTCTGGTTGTCGTCGATAGTGTAGCGGAGCGGAATGCGCTCTATTATCTCGTCGCCACCACCCGGCACAACCATCTCGATACGGGCATTCAGCTCTCGCAACTCGTTCTCGGTTACGGAGCCTGTCTTCTCGTTTATCTCGACATAGTCCTCGTAACGCACGCAATAGACCGAACGGCCCGAAATACCCACATACGCCGAATTGAGGCGCACCTTCAATTCGCTCTCCAATGCCGTTTTTGCCTTGTTGATGGCATTTCCGAGTTGGATGTAGTTGATGATATCGCCATCCTTGACACAGCCATCCTCTATCGGTTCGACATCGACACCAAGCACCGAGATTTCGCCATTATCATTGCGAACTCCCACCGTCATAACGACATTCGATGAGCCAACATCTATTCCAATTATGTAATCCTTGTTCTCCATATCTATTTTGTGCATATTACCTGTTTATCGTATCTTACATCCACCACCTTGCAGTGCTCCCAGCCGATGCGTGAGAGTCCCTTGTCGTAGAACTTGTGCAGTTTATCCAACTTCTCGTCGCTATCGGCAAGTGTGCCGAACTCGATGATAAAGTCGCCACTGCGAGGTATCAAGCGCAACGAAATCTCGCCTGTCGAGGTTGTATCTGCCACAAACTGCACCACCTCTGCCGACCAGAACGAATCCTCGCCAACTTCCGACACAAAGTTGATGAGATTGGCAAAGTCTGTTCGCTTTTCGTACAACTTCCACCTGCGCTTCTCGACAGCCTGCTGGCGTTTTTTGAGTTGCGCATTGCGAGCCTTCAACGATAGGAGTTCCGCTTCGCACTCCTGCATCTCCTTGGTGATGCTCACCATTAGTCTGTTGTGTTTCTCCTTGCTGCGCCACTTTGGTCGTCGGCTATCCTTCTTCAACTCGTGTTTGCGACGATTGCACTCGCTCTGCTTGCGCTTCAACGATGCAAACTCGGCACCTATCTTTGCGAGTTTATCGTTCTCGTTGCCGAGGAGTTTGTCGTAGTGAGCCAACGCATTGCCCTCGTAGTTGCGAGGGAAGTGAGGCACATAGTTGCCTGTAACCACCGATGCGTAGTAGGCTGCACCCTTTGGCGAGCGGAACACCTCGCCCTCCTTGGTGATGTAGGAGTTGAGCCCACCGCAGAGCAGTCGCAATATGGGTTGGTGCTGACGAATGTCGATATGCACCTCGCCCGAATAGGTCACATATACATCGGCATCTCGCACAAAGCCACTGCGAGCGATATACTCCGATATCTTTACGGCATCGACGCTATCCACCAACTGTTTCTCGATTTTCAGACCGCTATTTTTCAGTCGTTTTAGCATCTGCTCCGACGAGGCAAAGCGGCGCAACTCGGTACTGTCGGGCATCGACACCACGATATCTGTCACCTTCTGCTCGGAGCGATGTTTCTGCGCAAGATTCTGAGCAAAGAGGATGTAGGCAAGGATTACTCCCCAACCCAAAATCGCTCCGAATACTCTACCAATCTTACGCCACATATTTCAATTCAAAATGCAAAATGCAGAATGCAAAATGCAAAATGCAGAATGCAGAATTTGTGGAATCGCTTGCGCGATTTGAGAAAATAATGCCGAAGGCATACCTTCATTTTGCATTATGCACTTCGCATTTTGCATTAAATAAGGTTTCCTTTTCGTA
>JAFVVS010000136.1 GCA_017502025.1 Alistipes sp.
ATAGGTCAAGCCGATCTCTCCTCGCTTATTCTTTGGTAAATCTACACCGACTATACGTGCCATAAATTTCTTTTTTCTTTTTTAGTTAGAAAGTTTTTATTTACCCTTGGCGCATTTTGAATTTAGGATTCTTCTTGCAAATCACATAGAGCTTACCCTTGCGACGAACAATCTTGCAATCCTCGCTTCTCTTCTTGATTGATGCTTTTACTTTCATAATTTTTCAAGCAATCTTTTGTTATTTGTACCTAAAGGATATACGACCCTTACTCAAATCATAAGGAGTCATCTCCACTTTTACTTTATCTCCCGGAAGAATCTTAATGTAGTGCTGACGCATCTTTCCGGAGATGTGGGCGGTGATAACGTGTCCGTTATCCAACTCTACTCGAAACATTGCATTCGACAACGCCTCGGTTACTGTTCCGTCCCTTTCAATAGCAGTCTGTTTTGCCATTTTGAGTCTGAATTTTTCGCTTAAACTTAAATAAGTGAATCTTCGATAATTCTAAAATCTGTAAGCACATCGGGACCATCTTTGCGAATTGCCACTGCAAACTCGTAGTGAGCTGCCGGCTTGCGATCTCTCGTTCTGACTGTCCAGCCATCACGCTCGAACACTATCGCTCTGTTTCCCATCGTAATCATCGGCTCTATGCAGATAACCATTCCCTCCTTCAAGAGGGGGCCTCTGCCTCGTAAGCCATAATTGGGCACCCCTGGCTCTTCGTGCATCTTTCGACCCAGTCCGTGTCCTTCGAGCTCACGCACTACGCCATAACCGAAACTCTCGGCGTAGTCTTGCACAGCGGCGGATATATCGCCTACACGATTTCCTGCCTTCGCCTGTGCTGTACCTCTATAAAGAGCCTCTTTGGTGACTTCCAGAAGCTGACGAACATCCTCCGCCACTTCGCCTACGGCAAACGTATATGCCGAATCACCCACAAACCCCTTCATAAATGTACCTACATCGACCGATACTATATCGCCCTCCTTTATTACGATGTTGTCCGAAGGAATACCGTGTACCACCTGCTCGTTGATCGAAATACAAGCCGAGGCAGGATAGCCTTGGTATCCAAGAAAAGCCGGAGTTGCGCCGTTTGAACGGATAAAATCTTCGATGATTCTATCCAACTGCTTCGTGGTTACGCCCGGTTTGATGTGGCGACCAACCTCGGCAAGCGTCTTGCTCACCAAAATGTTGTTCTCACGGAGCAACTCGATCTCTTCTTCTGTTTTCAGATATATCATCTTAAAACTCGATGTATTGGCTTTTTAGTGGCGACCCTGAATGCGTCCGGTCTTCATAAGACCATCATAGTGACGATTCAAAAGGTGGCTCTCAATCTGCTGTAGAGTGTCAAGAACCACACCTACCATAATCAACAACGATGTACCTCCGAAGAAGTATGCAAACGACTGCTGAATACCCAAGAACTTCATTGCCAATGCCGGCAAAATAGACACGATAGCAAGGAAGATTGAGCCCGGAAGGGTGATTCGAGTCAGAATGGTGTCGATATACTGCACGGTTGCCTTGCCCGGCTTAACGCCTGGAATGAAGCCGCCGTTGCGCTTCATATCGTCAGCCATCTGCTGAGGGTTGATGATAATCGCAGTATAGAAGAATGTAAATGCGATTACCAACACTGCGAGCGTAAGGTTGTACCACACACCTGTCATATCGGCAAATGCGCCGGCAAACTTAGGTGCTACATTAGCGAACAACATAGGGATGAACATCAATGCCTGTGCAAAGATGATTGGCATTACATTTGCCGCATTCATCTTCAAAGGAATGTACTGACGAACACCACCGTACTGCTTGTTGCCGATGATACGCTTCGCATACTGTACAGGTACCTTGCGGACTGCCTGTACTACTGCAATGGTTGCCAAGAATACCAAGAAGAGCAGAATCAACTCGACGATAATCATGATAAGCGAACCGGTCGAAGTGTTCAAACGAGCACTCAACTCAGCCAACAAGGCGTGTGGCAAGCGAGCCACAATACCAATCATGATAATCAACGATACGCCGTTGCCGATACCCTTGTCGGTGATCTTCTCACCGAGCCACATCACGAACATTGTGCCCGAGATAAGGAGTATGGTCGCATAGATGGTGAACAATACGCTCGATCCGAAGACAAACGCCTCAGCAGGAAGCTGGTTGTAGAGGTTTGCCACATAGGCAGGTCCCTGCAACGCAAGCACACCGATTGTGAGGAGGCGTGTCCACTGATTCATCTTGCGGCGTCCGCTCTCGCCCTCTTTCATCACCTTCTGAACGGCAGGAACCATCATGCCGAGCAACTGGATGATAATCGAGGCGGTAATGTATGGCATTACACCGAGTGCGAAGATTGCGGCATTGGCAAATGCACCACCAGAGAATACGTTAAGCAAGCCCAAGAGGCTGTTGCTGTCCATCTGGTTTGCCAAGCCCGAACCCTCACCCAAAAGATTTGGGTCGATACCCGGGATTACCACATAACAGCCCAAGCGATATACCAAAATCAAGAGAACGGTGTAACCAAGACGCTTACGCAACTCCTCGATCTTGAATATATTCTTGACTGTCTCCAAAAACTTCTTATTGGTAAACATCAAGGCTACGATAGCCAAGAGAAGAATACCAACAATCAGATAACTTTTCATAGAAATTAGGTTTTAGCCTGTTTTATTACAACTTTACGATGCTACCACCTGCTGCTACGATAGCTGCCTCTGCGCTCTTCGAGAAAGCGTGTGCAGTTACGGTCAAAGCCGCAGACAATGTACCATTACCCAAGATCTTCACACGGTCGTTGCCCGATACGAAACCTGCTGCTACCAATGTGTCGATATTTACCTCATTAACCCCTGTCTTTGCTACGAGAGCATCGAGTGTCGAGAGGTTGATTGGCTTAAACTCTACTCTTTTGATATTGGTGAAACCGAACTTAGGAAGACGACGCTGCAATGGCATCTGACCTCCCTCGAAGCCCAACTTCTGCGAATATCCCGAACGAGACTGAGCACCCTTGTTACCACGGGTCGAATAGCCTCCGTGTCCCGAACCTGCACCACGGCCTACACGCTTATCGTGGTGTGTCGAACCCTTTGCGGGTTTAAGATTATTGAGTTCCATTTACTATTCCTCCTTCTTTGTCTTTGTTACTTTCTTTGCTGCCGGCTTCTTTGCCTTTGGAGCCTCCTCTACTGCCGGAGCCTCTACTGCTGGTGCCTCCACTGCTGGTGCCTCAGCCTTCTTTGCAGCCTTCTTTGTAGCCTTCTCCTCTACTACCTCAACCTTTACCAAGTGCTTCACTTTGTTCAACATACCAAGGATGATAGCCGAATCGCTGTGAGTTACGGTGTGGTTAATTCTGTGAAGTCCGAGGGCATCGAGGTTCTTGCACTGCTGTGCAGTCGAACCGATACGGCTCTTAATCTGTGTAATCTTCAATGTTGCCATAGTTCTTCCTTAAAAATTAACCGTTAAACACTTGTTTGAGTGAGATACCACGAGTCTGTGCAACTGTGTAAGCGTCACGCAACTCGCAGAGTGCACCTACGGTAGCCTTAACGAGGTTGTGTGGGTTCGACGAACCCTTGCTCTTTGCAAGCACATTGTGAATACCTACCGACTCCAATACTGCACGCATCGCACCACCGGCGATGATACCTGTACCGGGAGCAGCTGGGCGAATCATAACCTCAGAACCACCGAAACGGAACTCCTGCTTGTGAGGAATTGTGCCGTTGATTACAGGAATACGAACCAAGTTCTTCTTTGCATCCTCTGTACCCTTTGCGATAGCCGAAGCAACCTCCGATGCCTTACCGAGGCCATAGCCTACTACACCGTTCTCGTTACCTACTACAACAATTGCAGAGAAGCTGAATGTACGACCACCCTTGGTAACCTTTGTTACACGGTTGATACCAACGAGTCGCTCTTTCAACTCGCCGAGGTCGCCTGTGTTTACTTTCTTTACATTTGTATTTGCCATATCGCTTCTTAGAATTTAAGACCGCCCTCGCGAGCAGCATCTGCCAACATTTTAACTCGTCCGTGATAGAGGTAACCGTTAC
>JAFVVS010000137.1 GCA_017502025.1 Alistipes sp.
ACCCGCTTTGATAGAGTGTCGGCTATTGCCGAGCAAGCCGAAAAGGTGGAGGTTATCGAGCAGTTCAAGGGCGATAAACGACTCTTTGTTGCAGGCTCGACCTGGGGACCCGATGAGGATATATTGTTGCCGTTGATAAACGAAAATCCCGACATCAAATTTGTGATTGCTCCGCACGAAATGGATGAGAGCCGTATCGAACGCCTCTTGCGAGAGGTGAAGGGTGGTGCGGTGCGCTATACGCAACTGCCGAGCGACTTTGCCGACAAACAGGTGCTTGTTCTCGACACCATAGGTCTGCTCTCTCGTGTCTATGGCTCGGCAGAGTGGGCGTATGTGGGTGGCGGCTTCGGCGTGGGTATCCACAGCACTTTGGAGGCTGCGGTATATGGTCTGCCCGTAGCTTTTGGTACGAACTATTGCAAGTTCAGGGAGGCTTGCGACTTGATAGCACTCGGTGCGGGTCGCTCGGTACGGAGTGCCGAGGAGTTGAAAGCGTGGTTTGACGAGTTGAAGAGCGATGCTGACTATCTTGCTCGCCTATCAGCCCTTGCCAAGGTCTATGTCGGACAGCACCGAGGTGCAACAGAGAGAGTCGTAAAAGCAATTTTTAATTGATAATTAAAAGTTTTCAACTCTCAACTCTCAACTCTCAACTATTTTTTCTATCTTTGCCGCGATTATGAAGAAAATAAGAAATTTTTGCATTATAGCCCATATCGACCACGGTAAATCGACCTTGGCGGATCGCTTGTTGGAGGCTACAAATACTTTGAATCAACGAGAGATGCAGTCGCAGGTGCTCGATGATATGGACCTCGAACGAGAGAAGGGTATTACGATTAAGTCGCACGCCATTCAGATGAACTATGTGGCGAAGGATGGCGAGCAATATACACTCAACCTGATTGACACCCCGGGACATGTCGATTTTTCGTATGAGGTATCTCGTGCTATCGCATCGTGCGAGGGTGCTCTGCTTGTGGTGGATGCATCGCAGGGTATTCAGGCGCAGACCATCTCGAACCTCTATCTCGCATTCGGCAACGACTTGGAGATTATCCCTGTGCTGAATAAAATTGATATGCCGTCGGCAATGATTGACGAGGTGAAGGATCAGATTGTCGATCTGCTCGGTTGCGACCACGACGACATCCTCTGCGCTTCGGGAAAGACCGGTCAGGGCGTAGATGAGGTGTTGGAGGCTATCGTAAAGCGTGTTCCTGCACCAAAAGGCGACGAGAATGCTCCGTTGCAGGCTCTGATTTTCGACTCGGTGTTCAATCCGTTCCGTGGTATTATCGCCTACTTCCGCATATTCAACGGCTCAATCAAAAAGGGCGAGCATGTGAAGTTTTTCAATACGGGCGAGGAGTACGATGCCGACGAGATTGGCGTTTTGAAGTTGAAGATGCAGCCTTGTGCCGAGTTGAAGGCGGGCAATGTAGGATATATCTGCTCGGGTATCAAGAACTCGAAAGATGTGAAGGTAGGAGATACGATTACCTCGGTAGCCAAGCCTTGCGAGGAGGCTATTGCAGGTTTCGAGGATGTTAAGCCTATGGTCTTTGCGGGTGTCTATCCTGTCGAGGCTGACCAGTACGAAGATTTGCGTGCATCGCTCGAAAAGTTGCAGCTCAATGACGCTTCGCTCACCTTCGAGCCGGAGAGTTCGTTGGCGTTGGGCTTCGGTTTCCGCTGCGGTTTCTTGGGCTTGCTCCATATGGAGATTATCCAGGAGCGACTCTACCGAGAGTTCGATATGGATGTTATCACCACCGTGCCAAATGTGTCGTACCGCATTACCACGACTATGGGCGAGGAGATTGAGGTGCACAACCCATCGGGTCTGCCCGAGGTTACAAAGATTGCGAAGATTGAGGAGCCATATATCCTTGCACAGATTATCACCAAGGCGGACTTCCTCGGCCCTGTGATGAAGCTCTGCATCGACAAGCGAGGAATTCTCAAAAATCAGACATACATTACACAAGACCGTGTTGAGGTCAATTTCGAGATGCCGTTGTCGGAGATTGTATTCGACTTCTACGACAAGTTGAAGAGTATCTCGAAGGGCTACGCTTCGTTCGACTACCACCGCACGGGCTACGAAACAAGTAAGTTGGCAAAGTTGGATATTTTACTAAATGGCGATCCTGTCGATGCACTGTCGTCGCTTATTTATGCCGACCACGCCTACGACTTTGGTCGCAAGATGTGCGAGAAGTTGAAGGAGCTCATCCCTCGTCAGCAGTTCGATATCGCTATCCAGGCGGCTATCGGAGCGAAGATTATCGCTCGTGAAACCGTGAAGGCGGTGCGTAAGGATGTTACCGCAAAGTGTTACGGTGGCGATATCTCTCGTAAGCGCAAACTCTTGGAGAAGCAGAAGGCCGGTAAGAAGCGTATGCGCCAGATTGGTCAGGTGCAGGTACCGCAGACTGCCTTCCTTGCAGTACTGAAAATGGATTAAGGATTGAAAACTATAATTTTTTAATTTAGCTAATGGCTAATGGCCACCGCTGCGATTAAGCTGAGTGCATAGGCTGCTTGCAGACTTTGCCGAAGCGGAGCAGTGAAGACCAAAGGTCAATGGCTAATAGCTTCAAAAATATGAAAAAAACAATTATAGACCTATTCGAGTCATCGGTTGAGAAATTCGGCGACAAGCCGTTTTTGCTCGAAAAGACGACAAACGAATTTGAGCCTACGACCTACGCCGAGACTCGTGAAATCGCATTGAAGACGGGTGCAGGACTTGCTGCGCTCGGCATCAAACCCAAGCAGGCGGTGTCGATCTTGGCAGAGGGCTGCAACGCTTGGATTACCTCGGAGTTGGGTTTGCTCTATGCAGGTGCTATCAGCGTGCCGTTGTCTATTAAGTTGGAGGAGGCAAACGACTTGCTCTTCCGCTTGCGCCACGCCGATGTGGTTGCAATCTTCGTGTCACGCAATCAACTTCCGAAGATTCGTGCTATCCGTGAGCAGTTGCCTCTCTTGAAGCATATCATCGTCTGGGGCGATATCGAGTTGCAGGAGGGTGAGATGCCGCTTGCCGAGTTGAATGCTATGGGCGAGAAGCACCTCGCCGAGCATCGTGAGGAGTTCCTCGCAATCGGTCAGGCGGTGCAGAACGATGACTACGCTACTATTACCTACACTTCGGGTACTACGGCAGATCCAAAGGGTGTAATTTTGACCCACCGCAACTATACCGCAAATGTCGAGCAGGCTTTGACCCGCATCTCGATTCCGTCGGATTACCGAATGTTTATCATCCTTCCGCTCGACCACTGCTTTGCTCATGTGGCAGGCTTCTATATTATGGTGGCTTGTGGTGCATCGGTGGCAACCACACAGGTTGGTCGCACACCGCTCGAAACATTGAAGAATGTTCCTGGCAATATCCGTGAGGTTAAGCCGCATGTGTTGTTGTCCGTTCCTGCGTTGGCGAAGAACTTCCGCAAGAATATCGAGACTTCGATTCACAAGCAGGGCGCAACCGTCGAGAAGTTGTTCAAGTTTGCTTTGAAGGTTGCCTACGAGTATAATCAGGATGGCTACACCAAGGGTAAGGGCTGGCGTTTTGTATTGAAACCGCTCGTTGCATTGTTCGACAAGATTCTCTTCGAGAAGGTGCGTCAGGGCTTCGGTGGAAACATTAAGTTCTTCGTTGGAGGTGGCGCATTGCTCGATTCGGAGTTGCAACGCTTCTTCTACGCCGTGGGTATGCCTATGTTGCAGGGCTATGGTCTGTCGGAGGCTACGCCTATCATCTCGGCTAACTCGCTTGGCAAGGGTCGTCATCGCTTCGGCTCGTCGGGTATGGTTATCCAGCCTTTGGAGTTGAAGATTCTCGATAGCGAGGGCAACGAGTTGCCACTCGGCGAGAAGGGTGAGATCGTTATCAAGGGCGAGAATGTTATGGCCGGCTATTGGAAAAACCCTTCGGCAACTGCCGAGACTGTGGTTGATGGCTGGTTGCATACGGGCGATATGGGATATATGGGCAAGGATGGTTTCCTCTATGTCTTGGGTCGCTTCAAGAGCCTTTTGATTTCGAGCGATGGCGAGAAGTATAGCCCCGAGGGTATGGAGGAGGCTATGGTGGATAAGTCGCCATATATCGACCAGATTATTCTGCACAATAATCAAAATCCATATACTATCGCTATCGTAGTGCCTAACAAGGAGGCGTTGCGCCGTGAGGTGGGTAACGATGCTGCAAAGGCGGCAGAGTTGATTGACTCGGAGATTCGCAAGTATCGCACAGGTGGCGAGTTTGGCGAGGAGTTCCCTGACCGCTGGTTACCTGCGGCATTGGCAATCGTGGATGAGGCGTTCACCGAGCAGAACGGTTTGGTGAATAGCACAATGAAGGTTGTACGCAACAAGGTTGAGTCGCACTTTGCCGACCGTATCGACTACGCCTACACCGCCGAGGGTAAGCAGTTGCTCAACGAGAAGAACTTGGCGTCGCTCTCAAAATTGTTGTAGAGTTCATTCGTTATATTAAAAGAAGCTGTCTAACAAAGGTGATTTCTGCGTTAATCCCTTTTCAAGGGCTTTTCCTCCTCACGGCTCGGCAAAGTGTGTAAACACCCTTTGCTCTCGCTCCGTAGCGTCGGTTACGCTTGCCCTCAAAATGCTCATTTACGCCTAGTAAACTCCGC
>JAFVVS010000138.1 GCA_017502025.1 Alistipes sp.
CTCGATAGCCTCCCATGGATCAGTCGAAAGCTGCTTGATACCGAGCGACATCTTGCGCTCCTCACGGTCGAGGGTCAAAACTACTGCCTCTACCTCGTCGCCAACCTTCATAAAGTCCTGAGCCGAACGCAAGTGCTGGCTCCACGACATCTCCGATACGTGGATCAAGCCCTCGATGCCTGGTGCGATCTCAACGAATGCACCGTAGTCAGCCATAACAACAACCTTACCCTTAACGGTGTCGCCAACCTTCAAATCTGCGTCGAGTGACTCCCATGGGTGAGCCGAAAGCTGCTTCAAACCGAGAGCGATACGCTTCTTGGTCTCATCGAAGTCGATGATAACAACCTGCAACTTCTGGTCGAGTGCTACAACCTCCTCTGGGTGATTTACACGGCCCCACGAAAGGTCTGTGATGTGGATAAGACCATCAACGCCACCGAGGTCGATGAATACGCCATACGAAGTGATGTTCTTAACAACACCCTCCAAGATCTGACCCTTCTCCAACTTCGACATGATAACCTGCTTCTGTGCCTCCAACTCAGCCTCGATGAGAGCCTTGTGCGAAACGACAACATTGCGGTACTCCTGATTGATCTTAACAACCTTGAACTCCATTGTCTTGTCAACATATACATCGTAGTCACGGATTGGCTTAACATCAATCTGCGAACCTGGCAAGAATGCCTCGATGCCGAATACATCGACAATCATACCGCCCTTAGTGCGGCACTTAACATAACCCTTGATGATCTCGTCCTTCTCCAATGCCTCGTTAACACGATCCCACGATTTGAGCTGACGAGCCTTCTTGTGCGAGAGAAGGAGCTGACCGCCCTTATCCTCTACCGACTCAACATAAACCTCTACCTTGTCGCCAACTTTGAGGTCTGCATCATAACGGAACTCAGATGCTGCGATAACACCCTCGCTCTTGTAGCCGATATTTACGATTACCTCACGCTTGTTGATCTCAGCAACAACACCCTCTACGGTCTCGCCTACTGCGATGTTCGACATCGAGTCGCTATACGCCTTCTCGATCTCCTCCTTAGTCTGGTTGTAAAGGCCCGACTCATTCTCAAACGCTGCCCAATCGAAATTCTCGACTGCTACTTTTGTATTCTCCATACAATTAAAATTTGCGATACAATCGCTCGTTAAAAAGTTAATAATTAGTGAATTGCGTGCGTATATGCGTATGTGCGTACACACACGGACTGCAAAGGTAAAAATTAAAATGTAAAATGCAAAATGCAAAATGCAAAATCTTTGATTTTCAGCACAAAAAAGGTTGTCAGAGCCTTTTGCCCTAACAACCTTTTGCTATTTTTGCAACCTGCCTACTTGATGAAAATCTCGCCCGAAGCAGGCTTCATCTCGGTCGAAACAGGGATTAACTTCTCTGTCGAAATAGTAACCTTATGCTTCAACGGAAGAGTCTGCGAGTCGAAGCCAAGCAAGAGTTCGTAATCACCCTTGGTGAGCTTCCAAGCGTTCGCCTTCTCATTGTAGGTCATCAAATCACTCTTCTTGATAACTATCTCAACCACAGTCTTTTCGCCTGCCTGTAAGAGAGGGGTTTTCTTGTAGCCTCGCAACTCGATAGCAGGGCGATCAACCTCTGGTGCAAGCTCTGACGAGTAGAGTTGAACAACCTGCTTTGCAGCCGCCTTGCCAATGTTCTTAACCTCGCACGATACCTTGTAGCCATCCTTTGTTTCAGTCACCTGCATATTGCCCATCTCGAACTGCGAATAGGTCAAACCATATCCGAATGGATATGCCACCTCCACCTTGCGGGTTGCGTAGTCACGATAGCCGACATAGATATCCTCCTCGTAGTTGGTGTAGTCGATGTTCTTAACATCGTAAATCTTGCCCAACTTCGAGATGTTGAAACGAGATTGGTTGTAGCCGGTTTCAGGCACATTGCGTGGGAAGTCCTTTGCCGAGCGAACATCCTCGTAGCTGATAGGGAATGTTGTAGGGAGCTTACCGCTTGGCGATACCTTGCCGAGCAATACATCTGCCACCGAATTTCCGCCCTCCTGACCAGGCATCCAACATACCAGAATGGCATCTGCCTTATCTCTCCACGAAGCAATCTCCACCGGCGAGCAGATATTCAAAATCACGACAACCTTTTTGCCTGCCTTGTGGAACTCACGACTTACGGCAGTGAGGAGAGCCTCCTCATCCGGGCGGAGCAAGAAATCTCGTTCGATATGGCGGTCAAATGCCTCTGCCGAGTTGCGACCGAAGGTTATAATTGCCACTTTGCTATCCGACTCAGCGGCCTTTGCGATATCGTCGTGGAGGTACTGAATCTCGTTTGGCAAAAGGTCGTAGACATACCACTTGCGCAACGCCTTCTGTGGTGCAAGACGCTTCTTCTCGGCGTTGATATGCTTGATATACTTTGCATCGAGCGAAGCATTGAGTTCGAAACCGTTGTTGAGCAGACCGTCACGCAAATCGACAACATAAGGACGATTTACATCGCCAGAGCCCTTACCACCGGCGATGAAGTTGTATGATGTTGCACCGAAAAGTGCCACCTTCTTCTCTGCAAGAGGGAGCGAGACATTATCGTTTTTCAACAACACAAAACCCTCCGATGCAACCTCACGGGTGAGTTTTGCGTGAGCCTCCATATCGGGCTTGTTCGAGAACTTGTAGCCCTGGAAACGAGGGGTGCGAACCACCAATTCGAGTACTCGCTTAACGCAGATATCGAGGTCGCTTTCGGCGAGTTTGCCACTCTTTACCGCCTCTACGATATCCTCGTACTGGAACATCTTTCCGGGCATCATAAGGTCGTTGCCGGCAGCAATCTGCTTATCCACATCGTAGCCTCCGCTCCAGTCGGTCATAACCAGACCCTCGAAGCCCCACTCGTCACGCAAAATGGTCTCCAACAATCCCGGGTCCTCCGATGCGTGGCGGCCATTTATGTAGTTGTACGAGGTCATAATTGTCCAAGGCTGCGACTCCTTCACAGCAATCTCGAAGTTGCGCAGATAGATCTCTCGCAAGGCACGCATCGACAAACGAGAGTCGTTTGCCAAGCGGTTGATTTCCTGGCTGTTGGCAGCGAAGTGTTTGAGCGATGTACCAACGCCGTGGCTCTCCACTCCGTTGATCATCGCAGCGGCAGTTTTACCCGCCAAAAGCGGATCCTCCGAGTAATACTCGAAGTTGCGGCCGCAGAGCGGATTTCGCATAATATTTACACCAGGTGCGAGCAATACATCCACGCCATACTCCTTAACCTCCTGACCGATTGCAGCACCCACATTGTAGATAATTTCGTCGTTCCAGGTTGAGGCGAGGTGAATGCCCACAGGGAAACCTGTGCAGTAGTAGGTCTGTGAGTCGCCTTTGCGAGTTGGCGAGATGCGCAATCCGGCAGGGCCATCAGCTACAACAATAGCAGGAATACCAAGGCGAGGGATAGGGTAGGTTGTGCCGGCTGCGCCCGGAATAATGCGACCTGTGTAGCCTACCTCTCCGGCCATATCCTTGTTCTGTTCGAGGTGTCGACCACCGACAACAAGGTGAGCCTTCTCTTCGAGGGTCATCGCCTTGATAACCTTGTCGATGTTTTTCGGCGTGAGCTGTGGCTGTGCCACTGCCGAAAGAGCAAAAATTGTTGCAAAGCAACAAACGATAAGTTTTTTCATAAAGAAATTTTAATTATTTGTTTGTTAATGAATTATACTTTCAAGAAAATCTTCTTTCGGTAGAGAATGTAGAGGAACAACCAGCATATCGCCACATATCCCACTTTGAGCAGGAGCGCTCCCCACTCCTCGGGCAGGGCGTTTGCCAACCCACCGAGCAAAAATTTGTTGGTGTGGCTGAACGAAAAGAGCTTCTGCGCCATATAGATTGTTATGGAGTTCACGCCTATAACCTGCAACGGGAACGACCAACGGCTCCAGCCTCGCACATCTATAAGGTAGTAGAAGAGTGCGAACATCGCAAGGCTGTAAGCGCCCACCACCAATACGAATGAGCTTGTCCATAAACTCTTGTTAATCGGGAAGACGATGCCCCACAATAGACCTACTGCCAACATTGCGACCGCCGCCAC
>JAFVVS010000139.1 GCA_017502025.1 Alistipes sp.
GCGGAGTTTACTAGGCGTAAATGAGCATTTTGAGGGCAAGCGTAACCGACGCTACGGAGCGAGAGCAAAGGGTGTTTACACACTTTGCCGAGCCGTGAGGAGGAAAAGCCCTTGAAAAGGGATTAACGCAGAAATCACCTTGTTAGACGGCTTCTTTTCTTTTGCTTTACCTATATAATATATTAGAATGGAAGATCATCTGCGCTATCTGCCGGCACTGCGGGAGCAGGTGCAGGAGCAGGAGTTGGCTGCGGTGCCGGCTGCTGATACGCCGGCTGCTGAACAGGTGCCTGATATGCAGGCTGTGCTGGTGCTTGATATGCCGGTTGTGCCGAGTAGTCATTTGCCACCTGTGGTGTTGCCTGTGCATCGCTACGGCGACCGAGCAACTTCATATCTGTCGCAACAACCTCGGTAGTATAACGCTTCTGATTATCCTTATCGGTCCATTCACGAGTACGCAACGAGCCCTCAATATAGAGCTGACTGCCCTTGTGAACATACTTATCTACCACATCTGCCAAGTTGCGCCACAAAGTCACGGTGTGCCACTCGGTCAACTCCTTTGTTTCATTGGTCTGACGGTCGGTATAACGCTCGGTGGTAGCCAAGCGCACACGAGCAACCTTCACACCCGAGTCCAATGCTCGAACTTCGGGGTCAAGACCCACATTTCCTACTAAAATAACCTTGTTAATCATATCTTATCTGTTATAATTCTCTAATCAATTCGGTGAAGAGGCGAGCCATACGCTCTCCCGCCTTCTTGCCCTGCTTCTGCACATCTTCGTGGTCGCCCTTCTCGTCGCTCAAACCGCAGTTTGTGATGACTGACACGCCAAAGCACGGAACACCCATATGGCGTGCAACGATAACCTCGGGCACGGTAGACATACCCACAGCATCGCCGCCAATAGCCTTGAAGTAGCGATACTCCGCCTGTGTCTCGAAGGTTGGACCCGTAGTGCCGACATATACACCATACTGCAACTTTATAGCCTCACGCTCGGCAATGGCTGTTGCCTTCGAGCGAATGGCATGCGCATAGCAGTCGTGCATATCGGGGAAGCGAGGTCCGAACTCCGCCATATTTGGTCCGATAAGCGGATTTGGCAAGAGGTTGATGTGGTCGGTGATAATCATCAAATCGCCCACGCAGAACGAGGTGTTGATTCCTCCCGCTGCATTCGACACAAAGAGGTACTTGATACCGAGCAACGCCATAACTCGCACCGGGAATGTAACCTGCTTCATAGCATAGCCCTCGTAGTAGTGGAAGCGACCCTGCATAGCCACAACCTTCTTGCCCGCTACGGTACCAAAAATCAAACAGCCCTTGTGACCCTCAACGGTCGATACGGGCATATTCGGAATATCCTTATACTCCAAGCGGTACTCAACATCTATGCTATCGACAAAGCCACCCAAACCTGTGCCGAGGATGATACCCACCTCGGGTTGGAAATTGTTTGTAGCCTCCTGAATTGCCTTACAAGCCTTTAATATATGTTCCATTATCCTTATTCTTTATATCGTTATCTATTCTCTGGAACAACTCCATACGGCTATCGCCAATGAAGCGCATAGTAATCTTCTCGTAGAAGAGCTTTTGGCGCAACTTCTCGGGTACAGCCTTGCTGTATGCCAACTTCACTGCATCCTTCTCGGTGGTCATAATTACCGAGCCCGGATGTTGTTCGAGCAGACGCATCATATGCTTCAAGTCGCTCATACGATAGGAGTGGTGGTCATCCAACTCAATCGTATCGACAACCTTATATCGCTGAGCAAGCCCCTTATAGAAGGCCTCATTATCGCCAATACCCGACAGCGCAATAACCTTTGCACCGTGCTCTACCGTACCCCCTACCTCTGCAAAAACCGAGCAAGGTTGCAAAGGCTGCATACGAGAGAAGAACATCTCCTGCGAAGGCTTCTCCATCAGATACTTGCGCTCACGCATATTGATAGGCTTCATCGTCTCGGGACACTTGGTCACGATAAAGTAGTGCGCTCTATATAGCGAGCTCGTAGTATCTCGCAACTGACCATACGGAAGCAGATGATCTCGCTCGACAGGTCGGTTGTAATCAATGATTACGATATTCACCAACGGACTTACATAGCGATGCTGAAATCCGTCATCCATAATAATCATATTAACCTCGGGGAACTCCTCCTTGATACGATGAATGGCAAAAGCACGCTTCTCGCACACTACAACCGTCACATCGGGGAATTTGAGTTTCATCTGCAACGGCTCATCGCCCACCATACGGTAGGTATCCTCAGCAGTCACCACTCGATAACCCTTTGTCACTCGGCCATAACCTCGGGAGAGGACTGCGATATTATACTTTTCGGAGTAGTGCTCGACGAGCATCTCGACCGTCGGAGTCTTTCCCGTACCGCCTACGGTGATATTGCCCACACAGATAATAGGGATATCGAACTTCTCGCTATGCAAGATATTAATATCGAAGAGCAGGTGTCGCAACTTAATTGCGGCACCATAGAAAAGCGATGCTATTTTGAGCAAAAACTCCTTCATATCCCTATCTTACATGGTATATCCCAATCAAAGGTAATACAATTTATTGAATTATCACAATTTTAGAGAGATATTTTACTCTATTTTTTTGTAATTCTGTCAATTATGACTTCTACTACTCCAATTTGAACGAAATTTTCGGTGACTTACCCACGCCATAGAGCATATTGGTTACCGTAAGATTGAGCACCTTGTCGCCCCTACGCACATAGACTATTGCCGTACCATTTGCCGGCACGACATGCTCATTCTTGCCATCCTTGGATACTGCAAATGGCAACGAGGAGTTATTCTTCACCACTACGCCCAACTTTTTCCAATCGGTGCCAACCTTCTTCACCTCGACACACGCCTTGAAGAGTTCGGTCAGAAGCTCCTCCTCTCCAATCAATATATTTGCCGAGTAGGCAATTGTTCGGTGGGCATAGAGTGCCTCCTTAATACTCTCCTCGGTGCAATCCTTCGCCAAGATAAGGGTCATATTGCGATAGTACTCCTTGCCGGCATTCGGAAAACGAGCAGACATCAAGAAGTGTGCATCTGAATTGGCAAACGGAGTGTATTTGCCCTTGAAGCAGTAGTCGAAAAGACGGTCATAACGGTTAAAACCATTTGCCAACTCGATACCGTCAATCAGTCCCTTTGCATAGAAATCCTCGCAATGCTTAGGCAGCGTGCTCTCTGTACGCTTGCTATA
>JAFVVS010000140.1 GCA_017502025.1 Alistipes sp.
CCCTCGGCTTTGAGTCTGTTATAACGCTCCTCATTGCGAAACTTTATCACCTTGGCGGGGTTTCCGCCCACAACTGCCAACGGTGGGACATCCTTCGTAACGCAACTGCATGCCGCAATGACGGCACCTTCGCCAATGGTTACACCGGGCATAATAGCAACATCGGCACCTATCCACACATTCTCGCCAATAGTTACACCCTTCACATTATAGATGTGGTCGTAGGGCAACATCTCGCCTTCGTAGTTATGGTTCGAGGTGTGAATTTTGCAACGAGGTCCGAATATCGTACCATTACCGATACGACACTCTCCACGCAATACAAACCACGCCTCGGGTCCGATATAGATATTCTCGCCAAGAATCAGGTTCTCTATATGGGTTATCGTATAGGGTTGGCATAGCACCACCCTTGGGTGGAGCCTACACCAACGCTTATGGGCAATTTTTGCCTTTATCTTCTTTATAAGTCTGGACATAGTGTTTGGGGTACTCTACACAAACGGCAACTTCACAACCTCTGCTTTGAGCAAGCGGTCACGAATGATAACGCATACCACCGTGCCGACCTTTGCGAACTCGCTCTTGACATACGCCATACCGATACCCACCTTCAAGCAAGGCGACATCGTACCCGAGGTGATGTGTCCAATCTCGTTGCCCTCCGTGTCGGCAACCTTATATTCGTGGCGAGGAATGCCTCGGTCAATCATTTTAAGACCTACCAACTTGCGCTCTACGCCATTTGCCTTCTGCTCGGCAAGGAGCTCACGATCGATAAAATCTTTGCCCTCGACAAACTTGGTAATCCAACCCAAACCCGCCTCGATAGGCGAAGTAGTATCGTCAATCTCGTCGCCATACAGGCAGAAGCCCTTCTCCAAGCGGAGGGTATCACGAGCACCCAAGCCAATATTCTTCAAGCCGTACTCCTCGCCGGCCTTCCACAACTCCTCCCAGATATGGTCGGCATCCTCGTTGTGCATATAGATCTCGCAACCACCCGAGCCGGTGTAGCCGGTCATCGAGAGGATCACCTCGCAACCAGCCAACTGCAACTGCTTAAAGGTGTAGTACTCCATATTCTCAACCTCCTCCTCGCACATCTTCTGCACGATTTTCATTGCGAGAGGTCCCTGCACCGCCAACTGCGAGATGCGATCCGATGCGTTCTCCAACTCTACGCCCTCACGCATACCGAACGCCTTGCCCTGCTCCAAGATATGCGCCCAATCCTTCTCGATATTGGCTGCATTCACGCAGATAAGGTACTTCTGCTCCGAGTAGCGGTAGATGATGATATCGTCGACAATTCCGCCCTTGCCGTTCGGCATACACGAGTACTGCGCCTTGCCGTCGTAGAGTTTCGACACATCGTTAGTGCCAATCTTCTGCAAGAGGGCTGTGGCATTCTCGCCCTTAACCCAAATCTCGCCCATATGACTCACATCGAAGACTCCTGCGCCATTGCGCACGGTCATATGCTCGTCGTTGATGCCCGAAAACTCGATAGGCATATTGTAACCCGCAAACTCCGCCATCTTGGCACCATTTGCGATGTGATACTTTGTGAATACGGTTGTTTTCATAGTGTTATGTAGTTTTAAGTTCGTTTCGTTTTTGGGGCTATTAGCCATTGACCTTTGGTCTTCACCGCTACGCTTCGGCATAGTTTGCAAGCAACCTCTGCTCTCAGCTTAATCGCGGCGGTAGCCGTTAGCCATTGGCTTTTCCATCACTACAAAATTAAGAATTAAAAAGCAAAAAAGCAAAAAGGTCGAGCAATAACTCGACCTTCATTTTCAGTTTTAGCCTTTCCGCTTACTCAACCTTCTTCCAGTAGCGAGAGAGTGAGATTGGACCCAATGAGCCCTTCACACGCAAGGTGTGCTCATCTTCGAACGAGCACTCCACCTTGTAGGTCTTGCCGTTGATTGGCTTATAGACAGTACCACCGCCCCAAACATTCTTCTCGGCATTGTAGCGGATACCCTTAACAATCACGATTTGGTCAGCAGGAGTATTACGAAGTTCGGGGTTAGGGTTCTTGATATCCATCTTGCGAGTTCCGTCTGGGTGGTTAGGCTGCGAGAGCCAGATGATTTGACCCTGATAGGTGCCGTCCTCACACTTTGTGAAGCGCACCTTCGACTGGTTACCCTCCTCCTCAACTTTGTAGATACCAACGATTTTGTCGGCTGCTGTCTGGGCAAATGCGCTCACCGAAAAGAGCATTGCAAGTGTGCATACGCCCAACTTGAAAAGATTTTTCATAGTTTTTGTAATTTTAATAGGATTAGCCCTTTTATTATTTAACACCCAATCGTCATTCCGAAGGAGCGTAGCGACTGTGGGAATCTCCTCGCTTCGAGGTCTGTGGGAGATTGCCACGAGCCTGACGGCTCTCGCAATGACAAATCGGTACAAAATTGTTTGCAGAGCAAATATAAGAAAAATATGGATAGTTATCGTTTTTTGTCGGATAACCACCCATAAATTCGGTATTTTTACCTATCGAGAAACCATTTATCTATAATGGTTATTAAGGGTAGTTAAAGGTTGTTAAGGGTAGTTAAAGATTTTTAACTTTCTGCGCTCCCTTAACAACCTCTAATAACCTCTAACAACCTTTAATCTCGTTGCGCCTTGATAACGGTCGGAGTTTTCAATTACTCCTCGTTCTTGCAAACGAGGTTGCGGTCGCCGTAGCCGTTGTCAATCTTTGTAACATACGGGAAGAACTTCGAGCGTGCAACCCAAGGCAATGGGAAGGCAGCCTCGTGGCGTGAGTATGGGTGCGACCACTCGCCAGCCAACTCCTCGGCAATATGCGGAGCATTTGCCACCACATTATCCGCCTCGCCATTTATCTTCTCCGCCTCACGCTTAATCTGCACCAAAGCCTCGATAAAGCGATCCATCTCCTCCTTTGGCTCCGACTCGGTAGGCTCCACCATCAGCGTTTCGTGCACAGGGAACGACAAAGTAGGTGCGTGGAAGCCGTAGTCCATCAATCGATGAGCCACATCGCCACAATCTACGCCATAGTCACGCTTGAAGTGGGTCAAGTCGAGAATCATCTCGTGACCTACTCGACCCGTCTCGCCCGAATAGTAGGTGCGGAACTCATCTTTGATTGCCGATGCCATATAGTTGGCATTCACGATAGCCATCTCGGTAGCCTTGCGCAATCCCTCCTCGCCAAGCATCTTGATATAACCATAAGTTATAGGCAACAACAGTGCCGAGCCCCAAGGCGATGACGATACGGCTGTGATACCCTCCTCGCCACCGGTAGGAACAACCGAGTGCGACGGAAGGAATGGTGCGAGGTGCGAAGCCACGCAGATAGGACCAACACCAGGACCACCGCCACCGTGCGGCATTGCAAAGGTTTTATGAAGATTGAGGTGGCAGACATCCGCACCGATAAAGCCAGGGTTTGTCAAGCCGACCTGTGCATTCATATTCGCTCCGTCCATATAGACCTCGCCACCGGCATCGTGGATAGTATCGACAATCTCACGAATACGGCTCTCGAAGACTCCGTGTGTCGAAGGATAGGTTACCATCAAGGCACACAACTCCGACGAGTACTGCTCCGCCTTTGCCTTCAAGTCCTCGACATCGATATTGCCGTGCTCGTCGCACGCCACGGTCACAATCTTCATACCCGCCATTGCAGCCGATGCAGGGTTTGTGCCGTGAGCCGATGCAGGAATAAGTACGATGTTACGATAACCCTGATTGCGACTCTGGTGGTAGGCACGGATAACCATCAAGCCCGAATATTCGCCCGCAGCACCCGAGTTTGGCTGAACGGAGCAAGCGGCAAAGCCTGTAATAGTCGCCAAGTCACGCTCCAACTCCTCGATAAGGGCGGTGTAGCCCTCACGCTGGTCGGCCGGGGCAAATGGGTGGATATTCTGGAAGCCCGACAACGAGAGTGGCTGCATCAAAGCGGCAGCATTCAACTTCATTGTACAAGAGCCGAGCGAAATCATAGAGTTTGCTAACGAGATATCTCGCAACTCCAACTGCTTGATATAGCGCATCAACTCGCTCTCCGAGCGGTAGCGGTTGAAGACAGGCTCGGTCAGATATGGAGTTTTGCGAGCCATAAAGTGCTGTGGCTCGGTTGCGAAAGCGACCTTCTTTGTTTTGCGACCCTTCGCCTCGGCAAAGATTGCGATAACCTCCTCGACCTCGGCAGGTGTTGTAACATCGTCAAACGACAAGCGAACACGAAACTCCGATGGGTAGTAGAAGTTTATGCGGTGCTCCTCGGCTACCGACTCCACAACCGATGCCTCCGCCTCGATTTCGAGCGTATCGAAGAAGTTTGTATTTGTCAGTTTATATCCGAGAGCCTCGATGCCCTTTGCAGCGGTCAAGGCCGAGAGGTGGGCGGTGAGAGCAGCACGATGTAACCCCTCAGCACCATTATATACGCAGTAGAAACCTACAATCGATGCCATCAAAGCCGATGCGGTACAGATATTCGAGGTTGCACGCTCACGCTTGATATGTTGCTCACGCATCTGCAACGCCATACGCAACGCTCTGCGACCAAGTCTATCCACCGAAACACCGATAATACGGCCAGGCATATTGCGCTTGAAGGCCTCCTTCGTAGCCATATAGCCTGCCGAAGGACCACCAAAGCCCATCGGGCAACCCAATCGCTGGGTAGAGCCTACGGCGATATCGGCACCCCACTCGCCAGGCGATGCGAGAAGTGCCAACGAGAGCAAATCTGCATTGGCAGTTACGAGCGCACCTACGGCGTGGGCAGCAGCCACGAAGTCGGAGTAATCTCGCACCTCGCCATTTGCAGCAGGATACTGCACGATTGCACCAAACTCCTTGCCTGTGAAGGTGTAGTCGGCGTAGTTATCCACGATAAGTTCGATGCCGAACGGCTCACTGCGAGTGAGCAGTACATCGAGTGTCTGCGGGAAGATATTTTCATCCACAAAGAGGAGGTTGCGACCCTCCTTTACCGCCTCTCGTGAGCGAAGGGCAAACATCATAGCCATAGCCTCGGCTGTGGCTGTACCCTCGTCGAGCATCGAACAGTTGGCAATCTCCATACCTGTAAGCGAGATAATTGCGGTCTGGTAGTTCAACAGAGCCTCCAAGCGACCTTGCGAAATCTCCGCCTGATATGGGGTGTAGGAGGTGTACCACGCAGGATTCTCGAAGACATTGCGCATAATGGCTGCAGACGAGGCGTTAGGATAGTAGCCCATACCGATGAAGGAACGGAACTGCTGATTGCGTGCTGCCAACTCCTGGATATGTGCAGCAAATTCGTACTCGCTCAACGGCTCGGAGAGTGCGAGCGGAGCATTCAGACGAATATCCGAAGGGATAACCTGCGAGATGAGTTCATCGACCGAGCCGACACCAATGGTGTCGAGCATCGCTTTCAGAGTATCGGCATTGCTACAACCGATGTGGCGATTTACAAATTTATCAAACATAGTTTTAAGGTTTTTAGTTCATCCAATTACTACAAAAATACAAAAAAGTTGGAAACTTTTCAACCAAATTATAAAAAAATAGAGCCAAACAAATCGAATTGAGTACGAATGTTGCTCTTTTGACCAATTTTTACTAAATTTGCATTATGACAAAATATCAACTACATAAGGTTGCGACCAAGCACGATGCTAAGGTGTGGCTACACCTCGATCGCAAGATATATAAGGATTGCCCCTATTGGGTTTGCCCGCTCGACGACGATATCGAGAAGGTTTTCGACCCCAAGCGCAACCACCTCTTCGAGGATGGCGAGGCGGTGCGCTGGATAGCCCTCGATGAGAGTGGCGAGGCGGTAGGTCGCATCGCCGCCTTTTACAACCGTGAGCAGGCGAAGGTCACCCAAAATATGGGTTGTTGCGGTTTCTTCGAGGCAATTGACAATCAGGAGGTTGCAAACTTACTCTTCGATGCCGCCCGAGAGTGGCTCACCGACAGAGGTTTGGAGGGTATGGATGGACCTGTAAACTTCGGCTCACGAGATTCGTGGTGGGGCTTGCTGGTCGAGGGCTTCGAGTACCAGCCGCTCTACGGCAACCCCTATCATCTGCCCTACTACAAGGCCCTGTTCGAGAACTACGGCTTTCAGAACTACTTCAACCAGAACTCCTATGTTTGGCGTGCCGAGGATGGCGTATTGAGCGAGATTGCCCTCGAAAAGGCGCATCGAGTGCTCTCAAACCCCGACTACAAAATCAAAGATATGCGCAACACCGACCTCTCGGTGGCGGCCGAGCAGTTGCGCACAATTTACAATAAGGCGTGGTCGCTCTTTACGGGCGTAAAACCGATGACGAGCGACGAGGCGCAGAAGCTGATGCGCACGCTCCGCCCGATTATCGACCGAGAACTGATATATTTTGCCTACCACAACGACGAGCCGATAGGCTTCTTCGTTATGGTGCCCGACCTCAACCGCATAATAGGCAAGTTCGACGGCAAATTCGGCCTGTGGCAGAAGTTGCGCCTTATGTGGGAGTTGAAGGTGCGTCGCTCGTGCGATAGGGTTTTCGGCATAATTTTCGGCATAACACCCGAGTTTCAGGGCAAGGGTATCGAGAGTGCTATTATGACCCATATCCTCGAAAATTATATCCAAAAGGGGCGTTCGCCATACAAGTCGTTCGAGTTTGCGTGGATTGGCGACTTCAATCCTGTAATGAACAGAATGATAGAGCGTTATGTCTGCGCCACAAAGCACAAGATGCACACCACCTACCGCTTCCTCTTCGACCGCACACGCCCATTCGAGCGTTGCCCGAGGTTGGGATTAAAAAGAGTGGCGCAAAACTTTTAATTTTTCATTTTTAATTCTTACTTTTGCATTCGCTAAATAATAAGGAATAGTAATAACTTAAATATTACAGATATTTAGTGGAGCGGAGCGACAACCGACGCCAAACCGAGAGTAGAGGGTGCTTGCACGCTATACCGAGGTGCGAAGGAGGAAAAGCCTGCGTAGCAGGATTAAGTCCCCCTTTGCCAAAGGGGGATTTAGGGGGAATGTCAAGGCTGAATAATTTTCACTTTCATAATCCTCCACTCCGTAAGACACAACAATAGAAAATAGAGTTTAAGAATTAGTAATAACTTAAATATTATAAAATTATGAAGGTAGAAAATACTAAGTTTGTAGCGGTAAATTATACTCTTACCGTAGATGGTCAGGTAGCAGATAAGAACCCAGAGGGTCAGCCACTCGAATTTGTATGTGGTGCAGGTATGTTGCTCCCTAAGTTCGAGGGCGCACTCATCGGCAAGGAGCCAGGCGATAAGGTTTCGTTCACTTTGGAGCCAAAGGATGGCTATGGCGAGTTGATTGCAGAGGCTATCGTTGAGTTGCCAAAGACAATCTTTATGATTGACGGCAAGGTTGTAGAGGAGATGCTCTTCGTAGGCAATGTAGTGCCTATGAGCGACGCTGAGGGTCACCGTATGAACGGTATCATCCGTGAGGTTAAGGAGGAGACCATTATGATGGACTTCAACCACCCAATGGCAGGCAAGACCTTGAACTTCGATGTTGAGGTAGTAGAGGTGCGTGATGTAACTCCTGAGGATTTGGCTCCGAAGGGCGGCTGCTCGTGTGGTTGCGACCACGACCACTGTGGCGACGGCTGCGAGGGTTGCGGCGAGGAGCACCACTGCGGCGAGGATCACGAGTGCCACTGCCACTAAACCAACGGCTTACACAAACAAGAGTGTGGGTGTCCCTAATCGGAACACCCACACTTTTTTTCAACCTGTTTGACGACTACTAAATATCGAAATCGGAGTTGTCGTCCGCAGGCTCGTCATCAGAGTTGTCATCTGCCAACTCGTCTGCGCCCTTCAAGTCGTCATCGTAGTAGTCTCTATCCTCCTCCTCGTGCGAAGCGTCGTCGATCTTCACATCAATCTTCACGAGATAGCTAATCTCCTCGGTCTCGAAAGGTACTGCAAAGAAGAACTCGCCGTTTGGCTTCGGAATACGCATCATATAATCTGCGAAACCTGCTGGATATGCGGCTTTTACCTCCTCCTGCAACTCGGGAGTCATATTTTTAAGACTTACTACTAATCGTTTTTTAGTGCTTGGTGCCATATCTCTATTCTGTTTATTTTGTACTCAATTATGGCGCAAATATATGGTAAGGAAATGAGTGCAACAAATTTTATTCGCCTTTTTTTTCAACAATTCAAGCAGATTCTAAAAAATTCTCCGTACCTTTACGCAATATTATATTAATAGAGGTATGTCCAAAACAATTTACGATGAGATAGTTGCCCTGCGAGAGGCTCTACACCACCATAATCGCAAATATTATGTGGAGAATGCACCCGAGATTTCCGATTTCGAGTTCGACCAGATGATGCAGCGTCTTATCGAGTTGGAGGAGGCTCACCCCGAGTATGCCGACGAGAACTCGCCAACGATGCGAGTGGGCAGCGACAAGACTTCGGAGTTTCAGAATGTGAAGCACCGCTACCCTATGCTCTCGTTGTCGAACACCTACTCGATTGAGAGTTTGAACGAGTTCATCGAGCGCATCGAGAAGGAGGAGGGCGAAACGGAGTTTGTCTGCGAGTTGAAGTTCGACGGAACAGCCATATCGCTCACCTACGAGAATGGCAAGTTGCTTCGTGCCGTTACCCGAGGCGATGGCGAGAGTGGCGACGATGTTACCGCCAATGTTCGCACCATCGGCTCCATTCCGCTGGCTCTTACGGGCGACTACCCTGCCGAGTTCGAGATTAGGGGCGAGATATTTATGCCTTATGCATCGTTCGACCGTCTGAATTCGGAGCGAGAGGCGGCTGGCGAACAACTCTTTGCCAACCCTCGAAATGCTGCGGCAGGAACGCTCAAACAGCAGCAGTCTTCGATTGTGGCAAAGCGAGGTTTGGACTGCACGCTCTACCAGATTGCATCCCGAGAGTTGCCGTTCTCGACCCATTGGGAGGCGTTGGAGTCGGCTCGTCGTTGGGGTTTCAAGGTGTCGGAGCACGCCCGCATTTGCCGTTCGGCCGAGGAGGTGCGAGCCTTCATCGAGCATTGGGACTCGGCACGCAAGGAGTTGCCATTCCCAACCGATGGCGTGGTTATCAAGGTCAATGACTTTGCCAAGCGTCGTCGCTTGGGCTTCACGAGCAAGTCACCTCGCTGGGCTGTGGCGTACAAATTCAAGGCGGAGCAAGCCTTGACACGCCTTTTGAGTGTCGATTTTCAGGTTGGCAGAACGGGTGCAATAACCCCTGTTGCCAATCTCGAACCGGTATTGTTGGCCGGTACGGTTGTAAAGCGTGCTACGCTCCACAATGCCGAGCAGATTGAGCAGTTGGATATTCGCCTTGGCGATATGGTCTATGTGGAGAAGGGTGGTGAGATTATACCGAAGATTACCGAGGTGGAACTCTCGGAGCGCAGTGCCGAGAGCCAACCATTTCAATATATTACGGAGTGCCCTGAATGTGGCACACCATTGGTGCGCTACGAGGGCGAGGCGAAGCACTACTGCCCTAATCAGGGTGGTTGCCGACCTCAAATTCTCGGTCGCATAGTCCATTTCATCCGTCGCAAGGCACTCGACATCGACGGCTTGGGCAACGAGACCGTTGAGTTGCTGCACGAGAGCGGTCTGCTGAACAATATCGCCGATATCTACGACTTGAAGGCGGTCGATTTGGCAGTTTTGCCACGCCTAGGCGAGAAGTCGGCAGACAATATTATCCGCAGCATAAACACCTCGAAGGAGGTGCCATTTGCAAGAGTGTTGTTCGGCTTGGGCATTCGTTTTGTGGGCGAAACCACCGCAAAATATCTCGCTGCACACTTCAAAACGCTCGATGCTGTAATGTCGGCATCGAAAGAGCAGTTGCTCGAAGCCGAGGAGGTGGGCGACAAGATTGCCGATGCGATTTTGGAGTACTTTGCCGACGAGCAGAATATCGCCATCGTGGAGCGACTGCGAGTGGCAGGTCTGCAATTCGAGGAGGAGGCGAAGGTGTTGCACTCGAACTGTTTGGAGGGCAAAAACATCGTCATCTCGGGCAAGTTCCTCGACCACACTCGTGACGAGTTGAAGGAGCTCATTGAGTTGCACGGCGGAAAGAATCAGTCGGGCGTATCGGCAAATACCGACTTTATCGTGGCGGGCGAGAATATGGGACCTGCAAAGTTGCAGAAGGCGGAGAAGCTGGGCGTAAAGATTCTCTCGGAGAGCGATTTCATAGCACTTATCGGAGGAGAAAAACAAAATAATGGCTCTGCAAATATCGTTACAGAGGTAGAGCCAAAAAAGGAGGAGATAATAGTACAGGGTAGCCTGTTTTAAGCAGTTATAGGATATGAAGAGAACTATATTCAAAGGTTTGGGCGTTGCATTGGTCACTCCGTTTATGGAGAACGGAGCGATAGATTTTGCTGCGGTTGCGAAGATTGTGGATAAACTCATTGCAGGTGGCGTAGATTATATTCTCGTGCTCGGCACTACGGGCGAGACACCTACCCTCTCGACCGATGAGCGCAAGGCCCTTATTCGTTTTGTGCGTGATAGAGTTGCAGGGCGAGTGAAGTTGATGGTCGGCGTGGGTGGCAACTGCACACACGATGTCGTAAAGACACTTCGCACTTGGGATTTGCGTGGTTACGATGCCGTTCTCAGCGTAAATCCATACTACAACAAGCCAAATCAAGAGGGTCTGTATCAGCACTTCAAGGCTATTGCCGAGGCGTCGCCACTCCCTGTTATGCTCTACAACATTCCGGGCAGAACAGGTGTGAATATGGCTCCCGAGACTATCGCCCGTCTGGCTACCGATTGCGACAACATCATTGGCGTAAAGGAGGCTTCGGGCAACTTGGCGCAGATGGAGCAGGTCAAGGCTCTTACCCCGAGCGATTTCTTGCTTATCTCGGGCGACGACGGCTTGACCGTAGAGGTGATTAAGCGAGGTGGCGTGGGTGTCATCTCGGTATTGGCGAACGCCTACCCTGCCGAGACCAAAGAGGTTGTTTCGTTGGCTCTCAACGGCAACACCGAGGAGGCGGAGCAGAAGTTGAAGGCACTCGACGGAATCATTTCATCGCTCTTCGAGGAGGGTAACCCTGTGGGTGTAAAGACGGCTCTCTACTTGAAGGGTGTCTGCACAAACACTATGCGTCTGCCACTTGTTTCGGGCAGCGAGGCGTTGCAGGCGAAGTTAAAAAGTCAGATTGCGGAGTACGAAAAGTAGTACAAGAAGCGTTAATAGGTCGATATGAAGCGTATTTTCACAACCCTTTCAGCTCTGTTCGTGGTGTTGTCAACCGTGGCACAAACCCCGAACAACGACCTTATTTTCGCAAATATAAACGATGCCAATTCGCCCCTCTATTATCCAAATTTGATATTGCGATACAAGGAGGGCAAGAGCCTGTCGGAGCAGGAGTATCACCACCTCTACTACGGCTACGCTTTTCAACCATCGTACAAGCCACTCGAAGTAAATTCGGCAATGACCCGAGTGCAGGAGATTATGGCTCGCCTATCGATCGATACTCCATCGGTGCACGACATCGACGAGTTGATTGCAGCCGGCATAGCAGCAATGGAGCACGACCCATTCTCGCCTACACTGCTCAACATCTTGGTATATGCCTACGGAGCTTCGGGCGACAAGGTGCGTGAGGAGGCATACGCCAACCACCTGAACGGCATATTGCGCTGCATCGAGCGTTCGGGCGACGGCTTGAAGGAGAAGACGCCGATGCATATTATAATGTTCTCGCACGGCACCGACCTCATAGCATCGAAGAGTATCGGCTACCGCAAGGGGCAGATTATGAGCCGTACCGTAGAGTTTGTGCCATTCGACCGCCCACGAAATAGGGTTAAGGGTTATTACTTCGATTATAGCCGAGTCTATTGGAACAAGCCCGAGAACTACACCTTCAAGCGTGAGCGCACCTGGCAATTTAACAACCTCAAACCACAAGAGTATAAATAGTGGATATTGGATAGATTTATGAAGAGATTTACGATAATATTAGCAACTATTTTGTCTGCCTTTATGGTGGGCTGTATCAATGGCGGACAGAAGGCAAACATAAACGACTTACAGTTGACCTCGGGTTTCCATGACCGCAAACTTATACTCGAAGGCTCCGAGGGCGTAAGCTCGACATTCTCGTTCATTGCCAAGCACGATTGGTCGATTATCGACTATAAGGGCTTTTCGTGCAACCCGTCGAGTGGTGCCAAGAGCGAGAATTTCGAGGAGATTAGGGTTGTAGCGACACCTTTGCAGTCGAACAACTCGGCAGATACCATTCGACTGAGCGATTTGAATTTCAAGTTGCTCTCAACCCGCTTTGTGGGCATTTCGGCATATCAGCTGCCACAAATTCGTCTGCCCAAAGGCGACAAAATCAACCTCGACGCCAAGCGTGGAGCAAAGGGTTCGTTGCTCTTTGTATCGAGCAACGACGATGTAGAGCTCGTCACAGAGGGGGAGATTTCGGCTTCGCTTGGCGAGAAGAACGAGAAGAACGAATATACCCTGACCGTCACTGCCACCGAGGAGAATCTCGCTGCCGAAGATAGAAAAATCGGCACCATAGGTTTCAAGGTCGGTGGTGTCATGCAGGAGAGCAAAATCGAAGTTACGCAGATATCGGCAATCGTGCTCGACCGCAGAGAGGTAGTTCTGCCAAGCCGAGAGGGTGGCGAAAACATCTTTGTAGTAGATAGCGACTTAGAGGTGAATGTCTCTACCCTATCCGACAAATTCGACATCACAACAAAGGATAACAAGACCTTTACCGTGAGGTCAAAGATGGCTAATTTGACCTCCGAAGCGTTGGAGTTGGGAGAGATAACGATTTCGGTCGCAGCTATTCCTGAGTGCTCGACCACCATCAAGGTGCGACAGCGCAAGGCAAAGGCTTCGCAGACTATCATCGTGCAGTTTATAGGTACCGCCCTAAACCACTATTTTGAGCAGAACATAAACAGGATGCTCGAAGCGTTGAGTGGTGACATTCAAGGCGATGCACAGGTTGTGGTATTGATCGAAAACAACAATAACGGCTCCGATCTCTACAACGCTACACTCTACGAGTTGCGCTACGATGCAACCCTCGGCAAGGCGGTGAAGGATAAGATTGAGGATATCTTATTTCTGCCAAGCAATGGCTACGACTCGGCCCTCTTCGATAAGAATTTGAGCAGAATTTTGAATTTTGCTCCTGCCGAGAAGTACGCCTTGGTTATCGGCTCGCACGGCTTGGGATGGGTGCCAAAGACCCCATCTGCAATTCTGTCACGCCACCTTATGCGCTTGGGCTTAGACCCTGCAACGCTGTGGAAGCGCAACGAGAATGCCGAGATGACCCGACACCTGGGCGATAAGGAGAGAACTCGTTACAATGTCGAGGAGATAGCCTCGGCAATCGAGAAGAACAACATAAAGTTCGACTATATACTCTTCGATGCCTGCTTTATGGGTAATGTGGAGAGCGCATACGCAATGCGCAATGTGGCGGACTACATTATCGGCTCGCCGTGCGAGGTTATGGGCTACGGTTTCCCTTATGCCAAGATTATGCAATATATGTTGCAGAATGGTGGCACAAGCTACGACCTCGACAAGATTTGCAGTGGGTATGTCAACTACTACAAGACCGAGGCGGTAACAAAGTCGGCGTGCGTGGCTCTAACAAAGTGCTCGGAGTTGGAGGCTTTGGCGCAAACGATGAAAGAGGTGAATGGCGCAGGTGTAAAGAGTGGCTTCTCGCTCGATAATGTGCAGTACTACGAGGGTCAAAACCCTCACTCCTTCTACGACTTGGGCGATATGGTCGAGCAGTCGTGCGCAGATGCTACCGTGGCAGCGACATTCAAAAAGCAGTTAGATAAGACTGTGACTTCACGCTACCATACCGACCAATTCTACTCGGCATACGGCAGCAACGGCGTATACTACCACGATGTAAACTATTACAGTGGCATCTCCACCTCGGCAATGGTCGAGCACTATACCGACGACTGGTCGAAGACCGAGTGGTATAAGGCGACACACTAAAAAGTGGAGAGTGGAGAGTGGAGAGTGGAAAGTTTGATGGGACCAATGGGACCAATGGGACCAATGGGACTAATGGGAGAAACTTTCAGCGCACCCTTACTTGCCGTTACTAGCCCTTACTAGCCCTTAATCCTGTTGCGCCGTGACAACCCTCGAAGTTGAGAGTTGAGAGAGTTTAGTGAATTTAGGGAGTTTAGAGAAAAGCCTTAATCACTAAATTCCCTATTCTCCCTATATTCCCTAAATTCTCTATCGCCCCTAACTCACCCTAAAAATCAGAGATGATTGAGGAAATTTTGCACCAAACAAGAAAGCGAGCCCGCAGCATAGTAAACCTATGTGAGGAGCTCGCTTATCGCAGAGCGGTGTAAAATTTACCAATCAGAATGATTTTTTACTCGATCTCCCAGTCGTAACCGTCCTTGCGGTCCTTGACACGGATGCCAATGGCGGTGAGTTTATCACGAATCTCGTCAGAGAGCGCCCAATTCTTATCGGCCTTTGCCTGCATACGCATATCGAGGAGCATAGTTACAAGTGGCGATACCATATCCTTGCCACCTGTTGCCTCGGCCTTCTCGTTTTCAAGACCGAGAATCTCGAATACCCAACGATTAACGGTTGCGATAGCCTGTGCCTTATCCTCGGCAGTAAGGGTCTGCTTGCCCTCCGAGAGTTGGTTGAAGAGGCGAACATAGTCGAACATAGTCGAGATTACAATTGGCGAGTTCAAATCGTCTGCCATAGCCTCGGCACAACGAGTCTCAATCTCATTAACATCGAATGAAGAGGTGGCCGAAACAGGAGCCTTGTGGAGCGCCTCAATACCCTTCATAAGGCGGTCGAGTCCCTTCTCTGCCGCCTGCAACGCCTCATTCGAGAAGTCGAGGGTCGAGCGGTAGTGTGCCTGCAAGATGAAGAAACGCACGGTCATTGGCGAGTATGCCTGCTCCAATGCAGGGTGGTCGCCATTGAACATCTGTTCGAGGGTGATGAAGTTGTTGTAGGACTTACCCATCTTCTTGCCGTTGATGGTAATCATATTGTTATGCACCCAATAGCGTGCCGAGTCGTGACCGAGCGCAGCGGTAGATTGTGCAATCTCGCACTCGTGGTGTGGGAACATCAAGTCCATACCGCCACCGTGGATATCGAACTTCTCGCCGAGATACTTGGTACTCATTGCCGAGCACTCCATGTGCCAACCAGGGAAACCGTCGCTCCATGGCGAAGGCCAACGCATAATATGCTCCGGCGAAGCCTTCTTCCACAACGCAAAGTCGTAGGAGTGGCGCTTATCCTGCTGACCATCGAGCTGACGAGTGTCAGTTACGATATCATCGAGATTTCGGCCCGACAAGATGCCATATTTATGGTCGTGGTTGTACTTCTCGACATCGAAATAGATTGAGCCATTCGACTCATAGGCGTAACCTGCATCGAAGATGCGCTTCACGAAGTCAATCTGCTCGATGATGTGTCCCGAAGCGTGAGGCTCGATAGAAGGGGTCTGCACGCCCAACTTCGCCATAAAGGTCTTGTAGCGCTCGGTGTAGTAGTGTGCAACCTCCATAGGCTCCAACTGCTCCAAACGAGCCTTCTTTGCGATTTTATCCTCGCCCTCGTCAGCATCGTGTTCGAGGTGACCTACATCGGTGATGTTGCGCACATAGCGCACCTTGTAGCCCTCCGCCTTCAAGTAGCGGAACAAGAGGTCGAAGGTGATAGCAGGGCGGGTGTGTCCGAGATGCGGATCGCCATATACGGTTGGTCCGCAGACATACATACCCACACGACCTTCGTTCAAAGGCTTAAACTCCTCCTTGCGGCGAGTAAGCGTGTTGTAAAGTGTAAGTTTTGCCATATTATCGTATTTTTATATTTGTTCCTTTGATTTGCCTTGAATGCCGAGCGAATCCTTCTCTCGTTGTGAGAGAATCAGGTCTTTATCCTCGGCACCGAGCGAACGGTAGTACTCGTTGATGCCGTAGATTACATCCTCACGATTGTAGTAGGCAGCGAGGTAGTAGAGGCGTGACAACTCGTCGAGTTTGTCGTACATAATATCTGCCACAAGGTCGCCCTGAACGCCATCGAACTGCAAGTAGTACTCGATATAGTCGATAAGGTTGTCGCCATAAGCCAAGAGCAATGCATCGCCCTTCTCGTTCAAGCCGAGGTCGTAGTAGCACTCGATAAATGGGAAGGTGTTTGCCTCGGTGAAGCGAATCTGCTCGGTAGGCAGTACCGCCAAACCTCTGTCGAGCAACTCCTCGGCACGCTTCGAGTTGCCCTGCTTGATATACTCACGAGCAACACGGGCAAACGCCTCTCGGGTGCGGGATACTTTAAGGTTGTACTGCGTAAACTCATCGACATATACTCGCTTGTCGGCAAGGTTGCCATAGCGGAAGGTGTGCATCAACTTGTCGTAGGCGTAGTCGGCATCGATGCGACCAATGCTCCAAGTATCTCGATAAGGGGTCAAAATCGGCACAAAGCGGTATGCGTAGCCATCGAACTGCAAGTAGTCCAATAAGCCGAATTTCTGCAATACATAGACCTGCGTAAAGTAAATTGGGCGTTTCCAATCGAAGTGGCTGAGCATATCGAGCAACATCAACTCCGAACGAGAGAGCGAGGTGGCGTTGATGTTGATATAGACGGTATCGACCATCAAATCACGATCCTTCTCTGCCACAATGCCCGAAGCAATTGCCGCCTCCTTATCCACCGGCAGAGCGATGCGCTTGGTTGGGAGGTAGTCCGCAGGCTCGCCATAACCCAAGTCCATCTTTGTACGGCGGTCGTCGCTACGCACAAACTCCATAACCTGCTTGGCATCGACCACACGGTCAATCTGCGAATTCACAGGTACCCAATCGTTCGTAAAGGTGTATTTGTGGCTCGGCAACGAGAACGGAATGCCCTCCGCATCGTTCGCCCTGCACTTCATCTCATCGACATACCACTCGCCATCGAGGTAGCTCGAATTCATAATGCGGACATCGGGGCGCACACCATCGACCTCCTGATTAAACCACAACGGGAAGGTGTCGTTATCGCCATAATTGACGATTATCGGCGACACACCCTCCTTCTCCACTATCGAGGAGAGGTAGTTGTAGCCCAAGTCACGAGCCATAGTGCGGTGTGAGCGGTCGTGGTCATCCCAATTCTGAGCGCAGAGGATGGTTGGCACAGCCATAGCCACCACGGTTGCCACCGCAGCAGCCGCTTTGTGATTCTTCTTCAACGCCTTGCACAAGAGGTCGTAGAGCGCCAACACGCCCAAGCCTATCCACATAGAGAAGGCGTAGAACGAGCCGGCATATACATAATCTCGCTCACGCACCTCGCCTGGCGAAGAGTTAAAATAGACCACCAACGCAATACCCATCATCACAAACAACCACATCACAACGGTAAAGTTGCGAGGGTCACGATTGAGCTGATAAATCAAACCGATAATTCCGAGCAGGAATGGCAAGAGGAAGTAGGTATTTCTCGCCTTGTTGCTCTCCATCTCTCGTGGGAGATTATCCTGTGGTCCGAGGTAGAGCGAGTCTATCGCCTTTATGCCCGTAAGCCAATTACCGTTGGTAATGGTTACCGACTCGGCCTGTATATCGTCTTGGCGACCTACAAAGTTCCAGAGGAAGTAACGCCAATACATATAGTTGAGCTGGTAGGAGAAGAAGTAGTTCAGGTTCTCCAAGAATGTAGGCTCGACGATTGTACGACGACTCTCGCCATCGTAGTACGGCACCTTGCGACCAAAGTCCAAAACCTCTTGGCGTTGCGGTTTGCCATTTTCGTCGTAGAGGATATTACCCTGCTCGTCACGCACAAAGTCCATCTTGGTGCGATATGCCGCCCACGATTTATAGTCCTTCTCCGACTTCATATAGTTCCACATTCGTGGGAAGAGGTGCTTGAACTTATCGGGATAGACATAGTCATCGACCGTAGTGCGCTTCTCGTACTGCTTTGTCTCGGCATTGTAGTGGTAGAACTCCTTCTCGGTATAGCTCTCCACAGGTGCCGCATACGATGCACCGTACAAGAGTGGGCGATTGCCATATTGGTCACGATTGAGCATCGAGAGCAACGCCATAGGGTCGTCGGGGTTATTCGAGTTCATCGGTGGATTTACCGATGCACGAATAGTTACCGAGGCATACGACGAGAAGCCGAGCATAATCATCGTAACACACACCGCCACCAAGTTCCAAAGACGCTGACCCTTGCGGTGGGTGTAGTAGATTGCCGTGCCGAGTGCGCCAAACATCGCAAACACAAAGAGCACAATACCCATATTGACAGGTGCGCCGAGCGTATTCACGAAGAAGACATCGACCATAGCACCGAAATAGACGGTATATGGAATGATGATGCCATTGAGAACGAGCAATATTGCACACGCCAACAATGTTACGAGTACCAAGCCCTTCAAAGTGATATTCTTATACTTGCGGAAGTAGTAGATGAATACCAAGGCAGGGATGGTCAGCAGGTTCAGGATATGCACACCAATAGACAAACCCATAAGGTAGGCGATAAGTACTATCCAGCGTGCCGAGTGAGGCTCGTCGGCCTCCTCCTCCCAGCGCAGCATAAGCCACACAACCAATGCCGTAAACATCGACGAGAGGGCATAAACCTCGCCCTCGACTGCCGAGAACCAGAAGGTGTCGGTGAAGGTGTATGCCAATGCTCCTACTGCACCCGCTCCGAGCACAGCAATAGCATTTGCCGTAGTGAGGGGCTTACCCTCACGAGTGAAAAGACGGCGTGCGATGTGGGTGATAGTCCAGAACAAGAACAAGATGCAGAAGGCACTCGCCAAGGCATTCATTCCATTCACCATATGAGGTACATAGTAGCTCGATGGTGCAAACATCGTGGCGATGCGTGCCAAGAGCATAAAGAGTGGCGCACCAGGAGGGTGTCCCACCTCCAACTTGTACGAAGTCGCTACGAACTCGCCACAATCCCAAAGCGATGACGAAGGCTCGATGGTGAGCAGATAGGTCAATGCCGCAATGGCAAATACCGCCCAACCCACAATACGATTCCAACGCTTAAATATCTTTTGTTCCATATATTCTCTGCCCATTTAGACAATAAACGCACAAAG
>JAFVVS010000141.1 GCA_017502025.1 Alistipes sp.
GGGAATGTCAATGTTTCGGTTATCGCAACAGAAAAGTGGGAAGTTTGCAACTCCCCACTCTCTCTACATTCGGAAAGCCCGAACTATTTCTGCAATGCGTTTTCTGTTATTAATGGAGCGAATGCGACAAGTCCCCCTTTTCCAAAGGGGGATTTAGGGGGAATGTCAATGTTTCGGTTATCGCAACAGAAAAGTGGGAAGTTTGCAACTCCCCACTCTCTCTACATTCGGAAAGCCCGAACTATTTCTGCAATGCGTTTTCTGTTGCGGTAACCTCCTCTGCTGCTGGTGCCTCCTCAACTACGGCAGGAGTAACCTCGATAAGCTCAACCTCGAACTCCAAAGCCTCGTTAGGGCCGATCAACTGACCTGCACCACGACGACCATAAGCAAGGTCAGCAGGGATATACAACTTAATCTTACCGCCTGGGCCTACGAGCTTCATACCCTCGGTCCAACCCTTGATTACACGGTTGAGTGGGAACTCGATTGGCTCATCCTCCTCCAAGAGGTTACCCTTCTCGTCGAAGAGGCTTGGCTGCTGCATACGAATCATATCCTGCTGCTCCTTCGAACGATACTCGAAGCGTGATGCGTCGAATACGGTACCATCCTGCAACTTACCAACATAGTGAACCTTAACTACATCCTCATCGCTCTTTGCAGCCTTCTCCATATCGCCGGCCTTCACAACCTTGTAAACCAAACCGCTCTCGGTCTGCTTTGCGCCAAAGCCCTTAGCCTTCTTCTCGATCCACTTTGCCGAACGCTCAGCAGCCTCGGTTGGGCGAGTTACCATAAAGTAGTGCTGCAAGAAGCCCATAATAGTCTCCTGCGAGAGCTCGGTTGCACCCTCGTGTGCATCCTGGAAGCCCTTCAACAACCAGTAGTACTTGATAGCGAAGTCGCTGGTGCGAACATTGCTACCGATGTCGTTACCGAAAGCGTAAGATACCTCATCGCACTCCTCAGCAGTGTCGAACACATTGAATACTGCGGTAGTGTCAGCCTTGTAAGCCTCCTCGTAAGCCTGACGACGCTCGCCAAGAGTCTGCGAGAAGAATGTGCGAAGCACATCTACTGCCTCGTCGTGAGTCTGCTTTGCCTTCTCGGTCAAGCCATCCTGCATACCCTTCTTTACAACCTCGATGTTGAATGGAATATCGCCAAGCTGCTGCTTGATACCACCACCGATGTTTGCACCGAGGCAATACGACAACGAATCCATCTCACCCTTGTTACCCTCGGTAATCTTTGTACCCTTGCTACCGCAAGAGCAAACCAATGCAGCACATGCGAGTGCTACAACTGCCATAAATGTCTTTTTCATAGTTTTTATCTTTTTTGTTTTTGTGTTTGCAAATCGTGCAAATATAACGAATTTTTTATTTATCTGTTGTATTTTATGTCGACAATCTCAACATCGTAGTTGAGCAGAACATTCGCCTCGATGCCCAACTCCTTGTTTCCCTCGACATCGTATGCGGTCTTTGACGGCAACCACGCATTGAAGTGAGCACCCTCGCCCGCCAGCTTTACAACCTCCTGCAAACCCTTAACCAGGTTACGGTACGAGTCACGCAGAGTGTCCGACTCAACAATTACTCTACCCTGCTCATCGGTGAGTTTGTAGATAATCTTCACCGTATCACGAGAGGTCATCGAGCCCACATGGCTCTGGTCGCCAAGCTCCAAAATCTTGTAGGTCACGCCACTACGAGTGCGAACATACTTGCGGTCACGCTTGCTCAAATCGGTGAGGTAGCGCTCCTGGTGAGCCTTTGCCTTTTCGTGAACGAAGTAGGTCTTCTCGGCGAGGTAGTAGTCACGAGCCTCCTCCAAGGTCATCTTTGTGGTGCCGTTGTAGGTATCTCGAATTGCGGCACAAATGGCATCGACATTGAGTGTCGAGTCCATCTCCATAAGGGCGTGCCCGACATTCAAACCCACAACATAGGAGAGTGTATCGGACTCCCCCGTAAATTTGGAGCTAGTGCGATGGCACGACACGAACATCGCACCGAAAAGCAAAACTACCGCTATAAGTGAAACTATTTTTTTCATAGAGTCTTCGACACCTATCTTTATATTATAGGGTGCAAATTTACAAAAATTATTGGAAAAGTTGCACAATGGGGCTATATTTGTGGTGAATTTGCACTATAAGGTATAGATATGAGAGTTTTAATCGATCGGGCAATTCCATTTTTGAAGGGGGTATTGGAGCCCTTTGCCGAGGTGGAGTATATCGACGGCAACGCCTTTACAAGCGAGTTGGTACGAGATGCCGATGCGCTGATTGTGCGCACCCGCACCCGTTGCGATGGCTCACTACTCGAAGGCTCGAAGGTGCAGTTTATTGCCACCGCCACAATCGGCTTCGACCATATCGACCTCGACTATTGTCGGGCGCACAACATCGTCGTTTCGACCTCGGCAGGTTGCAACGCCAGGGGTGTTTTGCAGTGGGTGGCAGCCGCTTTGGCGATGGTTGCCAAGCGAGATAATTTCGCTCCGCAAGAGCGCACCTTGGGCATTGTAGGCGTAGGAAATGTGGGCAAATTGGTGAAGGAGTATGCCGAAGCGTGGGGATTTCGCATCATCTGCTCCGACCCTCCCCGTCAGGAGCGTGAGCAGCTCGATTTCGTATCGCTCGAAGAGGTTTTACGAGAGTCGGATATTGTTACTCTCCACACTCCGCTCGACGCCACAACCAACCATCTGATAAATAGCAATAACATCTCTCTCCTGCACTCGGGAGCAACCCTTATAAACGCCTCACGAGGGGAGTGCGTGGCGACAGGGGCGACAAGGCGCAACGACCTCACCTACATAACCGATGTGTGGGAAAACGAGCCTAATATCGACAGCGACTACCTCGCAAAGTCGCTCGTTGCAACGCCCCATATTGCGGGCTACTCGGCACAGGGCAAGGCAAACGCCACCGCTTTGGCAGTGCAAGCGTTGGCTCGTCACTTCGACCTTCCGCTCAAAGAGTGGCGACCAAGCGAGGTCGAAGCGGTTACGCCAAAACCGATTTCGTGGGAGGAGATGTGCTCCACAATCGAGCAATATTGCGACCTTGCCACCGAGAGCAAAGCCCTGCGCAACAACCCCGAGCAATTCGAGCAACTGCGCAACAACTACCACTACCGAGAGGAGTATTTTTAGGGTTTTCGGAACTCTGATGGTGGGAAAGGCGCAACGATTATAGGGGTAATAGGGATAATAGGGGCAATAGGGTGCGCTGAAAGGCTTTTGGGGTTGTGCGGACTCCTACCCTTATCACGGCGCGACGAATTAAGGGCTGTTAAAGGCTAGTAAGGGCTATTAAGGGGGCGCTGATGCTTTAATAACCCTTAACTACCCTTAATCACCCTTAACAACCTTTATCAAACTTGCGCCAAGAAAGATGGCATTTAATGGCATTCGGGCACAAGGCCCTTAATGGCATTTAATGGCAGCGCACTCCAAAGGAGTGCTTAATGACAGGCGCATTTGCCATTCAGCGAGTGTAACGAGCGAATGCCATTTTGCTGCGCCTCCTCGCTCCTCACTCCTAACTCCTAACTCCTAACTCCTAACTAAATCAAAAGTTTTCCGTTTTCCGCTTTCAGTTTTCCGTTTATTTGCATACCTTTGCGCCGTTATGCGTAAGATTTTACACTTCATATCCCGCTTTTTCGGAGCCGAACGAGCCCATTCGCTCTCGGTTTGGATGCTCCGTATTGCCGACAAAATGCCGTTGGCAAAGTGGTTTATGCACAAGATTTATGCCGTTGATGACGAGCGTTTGGAGCGTGAAGTCTTCGGTCTTCACTTCCGCAATCCGATAGGCATCGCCGCCGGCTACGACCGCAATGGCGAGATTTTCCGCCCACTCTCGGCACTCGGCTTCGGCTTTGTGGAGATTGGAACGGTCACC
>JAFVVS010000142.1 GCA_017502025.1 Alistipes sp.
GAGAAATCTCGCTCTTTTTTTGTGTGTTTATAAATAAATTTCTAACTTTGCGATACATAATTACGCAGAAAGTGTAAGTTTATTCTCGTGGAGAAATCTGGTAAATTTCAATGCGAAGAGGATAAGCAGACATCTTCTTGCGTCATAC
Organism: Alistipes sp.; assembly: GCA_017502025.1. Lineage (GTDB taxonomy): Bacteria > Bacteroidota > Bacteroidia > Bacteroidales > Rikenellaceae > Alistipes. The sequence continues at coordinate 149 of JAFVVS010000142.1, forward strand.
CTATTGGTATGGCGTGGAACTGTTGCTTATTTTTATTCGCAAGGCATACCAGAGCCTCTCTACTAAAATAAGTTTTCAGCCCCACGCTTTCTTTTTGTGCGCATACAGTTAAACCGTTAAATACAAAAACTATGAAGAAACTTTTACTTTTATTGTCAGCGGTTGGAATGATTTTCACCGCTTGCGAGGTCGGCGATGGCGTAGAGGAAGATAATGGAGGTGCGACATTTGTTCCCGAAATTACAATTTCGCCAAAAGATTTAACTTTCGGTTGCAATGGCGGAGAACAAGCAGTTGATATTACTGCAAATTTCGAGTACGAAGTTGCCGAGCGTGCATCGTGGCTAACTGTTGAGCAGACCGACGAGGGCTTGTTGGTTGTTGTCGATGCAAACAAAAACACATCAGAGCGCAGCGCCTTTATCTCCATTACCAACAGCCAATACGACATAAATAAGAGTATCGAGGTGTATCAAGAGGCGTGGGTTCCAAAAATCGAACTTGCGCAACAGAGTATTGAGGTCGAGTTCGAGCCTGCTGAGTATGAGGTTGCTGTTACTTCGCCATACTCTTGGGAAGCAATAGCGAAGAATGATTGGATTGTCGTAGAGAGCGAAACAGGTATTGCTGGCGAGGAAAAACTCAAATTTACCACACTGCGCAACGAAGAAGAGAAGGAGCGTAAGGGTACTATCACCCTCAAAAACACTGACTACAACCTTGTTACAGAGTTGTATATTACGCAAAAAGCCTTTGTCCCTGATGAAATGATTATTGAACCTGAGTCATTGGCATTTACTTTCGAAGGTGGCACACAAGATGTTGCTATTACTGCAAACTTTGAGTACGAATTCTCAACAGAAGCCGATTGGCTAACCATTGAGAAGAGTGAAAGTGGTATTAAGGTAACTGCTAAGGTAAATACGAATTTTGAGGAGCGCACAGCCGAGATTACTATTTCAAAAGAAAAATATGGTGTTTCAAAAGTTATAAGTGTAACGCAAGGAGCATTTGTGCCTGCTATAACCATTGAACTAGAGCCATTGGCATTTACTTCCGAAGGTGGCACACAAGAGGTTGCTATTACTGCAAACTTTGAGTACGCATATAGCGCAAATACCGATTGGCTAACCATTGAGAAGAGTGAAAGTGGTATTAAGGTAACTGCTAAGGTAAATACGAATTTTGAAGAGCGCACAGCCGAGATAACCATTTCGAGCGAGAAATATGGCATTGCAAAAACTATTGCAGTAACGCAAAAAGGAGTGTCGGCAGAGTCTAAAAATGCAATAATTTACACCTCATCTGATGGCAAGGTTATAACACTCATTAAGAGTAATGTCTTCGGCGCAAATATTGTATCTAATACCTACGGCAATGGACAAGGCATTATTATCTTTGATGCTCCCGTTACTTCGATTGGAAATAATGCATTCCAATTTGGTGGCAGTCGCTTGACAACTATTACAATTCCTGATAGCGTTACTACGATTGGAAGTTATGCATTCTATTATTGCTCCTCGCTGACAAGTGTTACAATTCCAAATAGCGTTACTTCGATTGGAGATTTTGCATTCGCTTGTTGCCGTAGCCTAAAAGCCTTCTATGGAAAGTTTGCTTCTGCGGATAATCGTTGTTTGGTTATTGATGGCGTGCTAAACTCTTTTGCCCCTGCAGGATTAACAGAATACACAATTCCGAATAGCGTTACTTCGATTGGAGGTGGGGCATTCTATTATTACTCCTCGCTGACAAGTGTTACAATTCCCGATAGCGTTACTTCGATTGGAGGTTATGCATTCTCTTCGTGCGACTCGCTGACAAGTGTCTATTGCAAGCCAACAACTCCACCAACAGGAGATTCTAATATGTTCGGCGGTAACGCTTCCGACTGCAAGATTTATGTACCACGCAATTCGGTAAGCGCATATAAAGCGAAGCAGTATTGGAGCGATTATGATTCGTATATCGAGGGCTACGACTTCTAATTTCTGGACTATTAGCCATTAGCATTTAGAGCGAGAGAAATCTCGCTCTTTTTGTATCTGTGGGAATAAATGATTAAATTTGCACCCATAAAGTGATATGAATAGAAAAATGAAGAGATTTTTGTGCGTTTTGGCGGTTGCAGTGCTTGCGCTTACAGCGTGCGAAGGTTTTGATATCAACGACTTGCTTGGTGGCAATGGCGGTAGTACCGACGAGCCGACCACTTATGAGATATCGGTAGAGCCTTTGTTGTTGCAGTTTGGTGCCGAGGGTGGCGAGAAGGCGGTCGAAATCGAAGCAAATGTCGATTTCGAGTTGCTCTGCGAGGCCGAGTGGGTGTCGTATCAAGTAGCCGAAAATGGAGCGGTTGTTACCGTGCGGAGTCACACTGCCAAGGATAAGCGCAAGGCGATGCTTGTGGTATTCAACAAAGAGTACGAAATCTATAAGTCGGTAACCATAGAGCAAGAGGGATATACCCCTTCGCAGCCGTCGAGTGTATCGTTGGATAAGAGCGAAATTGCCTGGGATGAACTGATTGTAAAGGGTTCGACCTCGGGCGATACAAACCTCTTGTGCTCGATACAGATAACTAAGGGTGTCGATTTCTGCTCCACGGCAATCAAGCAATTCAAGGTGGGTGGCGAGTTTATTCTCGATTTCACAAAGAATATGAGCAATGCTCCACGAACTGCCGAGATAGTAGTTGCATTTAGCGATGGCTTTGCAAAAACTCTTAGTGTGACGCAGTTGGCAAAGGAAGTGGTGGTTGTGGATAGCTCCTACGACCGTCAGTGGGCGGAGCAACCCGAGAAGGTTGAGAATAAGCACTATATCCACAAAACCTACTATTCCACTCTGATGGACGGTCAGCGTGTGCGCAACTTCTCGGTCTGCTACGACACGGTCAAGATGTGTTCTCGTTGGGTGGCGTACCCGGGACACTCGGTGTATCGCAAGTGGGGTAGTTATCAGGTTGGCGAGAATAACAATTCGGGGCGCACAAATGCGTGGGCATTCGATGATGCAGTAACGGAGTATGCGCCAAGCACCGACTATAACTGTGCATATTCGATTGTCAGCAAGTACGATAGCAAAACTGATGCCTATGATACCGCCAAAGAACCGATAATTCCGCATCGCCGACAGGCCGATATATGTTTTACAAATGGCTTCGGTTGGGGCTGGGCTCGTGGTCATATGCTTCCGTCGTCGCAACGCTACAATACCTGGGAGAATAATGCGCAGACCTGCTATGCTACCAATATTATGGTGCAGCAATACGACTTTAATGGTGGCTCGTGGGCGGATGTAGAGGCATTGGAGCGCAATAAAAACTGCTCCGATACGCTCTATGTTGTTGTCGGAACACTTTTTGAGGATAACAAGACAATCTCTCGATTTGGTCGCACTATTGGAGTACCGACACACTGCTACAAGTTGTTGCTACGCACAAAGTCGGGCAGTACTCGCAAGGCAATCAGCGATATAACCTCGGCAGACGAGTTGATTTGCATCGGCTTCTTGTTCGAGAATGATGAGTCGTCGAAGGATGTAAATATCTCGACGGTGGCGACCTCGGTAGCCGAAATTGAGAAGCGTGCGGGCTTCAAATTCTTCCGCAATCTCAATCCGGCCATTGCCGATAAGGTCAAGTCGCAAAACCGCCCGAGCGATTGGGGATTGTAGGTTGCATCTACAATAGAAGATGCCGAGCAGAATTTTCTGCTCGGCATTTATTTAATTCTCAATTCTCAATTAGAAAGCTACCTCTGGTGCTTTATCTGCGCCTGCGGCAGCGGCAAAGAGTTGCCTCTTCTCGAAATCGAACATCTTGGCAATCAAGTTCGATGGGAAGGTTACGGTCTTGGTGTTGTAGGCCTTTACCACCTCGTTGTACTTGTTGCGAGCGACGGCGATACGGTTTTCAGTGCCCTCCAACTGCGCCTGCAACTCCAAGAAATTCTGATTTGCTTTGAGGTCGGGGTAGTTCTCCGAGATAGCAATCAAGCGACCGAGAGCCGTTGTAACCTGCTGTTGTGCAGCAGCATACTCCTCTACATTTGCGCCACCAGCCAATGCCTTTGCGCGAGCCTCTACCACTTGGTCGAGAGTCTCCTGCTCGTGCTTTGCGTAACCCTTAACCGTAGAAACGAGGTTAGGGATAAGGTCGACACGACGCTGATACTGCGTCTCAACATCTGCCCAAGCGGTCTCTACGTCCTGTCCGAGCTTTACCAATGTGTTGTAAGTTGTCCAACAATAGCCGCATACGATAACTACCAATGCAGCTACGATAATCCAAATTGTCTTTTTCATAACTCTGTTATTTAATTGGTTTCTTTAATTCTGCATTTTGCATTTTGAATTAGGTTTTCTAAAACCTACTCCCTGCGCCTCCGCCACCGAAACTGCCACCGCCGAAGCCACCTCCGAAGCCTCCGCCTCCGAAACCGCCACGGCTACCGCCACCGCCAATTATCACGGCGTTCGCCTTCTCCTGACGCACACGCTTGATAAGCGAATGTCCGCAGTCTGGGCACACGAAAGTCTTATCTATAACTTGGTATAAACGAGAGTTTTTCACGATTTGACTATTAACCTGCTTTAAGTGGTGTTTTCCGCATCTAGGGCAGCGATGCGCTGCTCGATATATAACAACTATAAGTAGTACAAATAGCACGAATATTGTGAACATCGAACCTAAAACGATGATAATATCCTCTGTGGTCAACTCCTCTTCGTTTGTTGTCGGTAATTCGCCCGAGGAGAGAAGGGTGGCAACTGCCGCCACGCCTTCAACCATACCTTTATCGTAATCTCCGGCTCCGAGAGGTCCGACCATATATCGCTGTTGAATACGTTTGCAAACGGCATCGGGCAGTATGCCTTCCAATCCGTAACCCGTTACAAATCGAATTTCTCGCTTGTCGAGTACTAATATGATACCCAAGCCGTTGTCGGATTTATCTGAACCAACGCCCCAACTCGAAAAGAGTTTGTGCGCAAAGGTGAAGACATCGTCAGACGCAATATCGTTTATGGCGACAACGGCCACCTGTGCAACACCTTTTGTACGCAACGAGTCGCAGGCAAGGTCTATCGCCTGAACAGCCTCGTTCGAGAGAATGCCATCGGGGTTTGAGGTGTAGCGATGGCGGTCGGCAAGTTGTACATTCGGTATCTCGCTGACGGAGTATGGCTTGGCAATTGTAACTGCACAAATTGCAATAAATAGAGTCAAGAATGAAATAAATCTCTTCATAACACTGCAAATATAGCAAAAAAGTGATATTAGTTGTCTTGAAATCGAAGATTTTTACTATCTTTGTAGCAATAACGCAAACAAATCATAAAAAAGTATAAACAATGGTTATTTTAGTATTGAATTGCGGTAGCTCGTCAATCAAGTACCAGGTGCTCGATGTAGAGGCCGCTTCGCACAAATTGCTCGCAAAGGGTATCGTAGATCGTATCGGTTTGGCAGAGGGCGACCTCGTGCATAAGCCTGTTGGCAAGGAGAATTTCCACCTTCACCAGCCAATCGCTGACCACACCACAGGTATCAGCCTTGTGTTGGAGGCTTTGACTGACGCTGAGCACGGCGTTATTTCGTCGCTCGATGAGGTTAAGGCAGTGGGTCATCGTGTGGCTCACGGTGGCGAGTTCTTCGCTGATAGCGCAGTAGTAAACGAGACCGTTAAGGAGCAGATTCGCTCTTTGTTCGCAATCGCTCCATTGCACAACCCTGCAAACTTGGAGGGTATCCTCTCGATTGAGAAGGTGTTGCCATCGGTACCACAGGTAGCAGTATTCGACACCTCGTTCCACCAGTCGATCCCGGCTCGCAACTACTTGTACGCACTCCCAATGGAGTATTACGATAAGTATCGTGTTCGTCGTTACGGCTTCCACGGAACAAGCCACAAGTTCGTAGCAAAGCGTGGCGCAGAGTTGTGTGGTCTCGACTTGGATAACTCGAAGATTATCACTTGCCATGTTGGTAATGGTGGTTCGGTGACCGCTGTTTTGAACGGTAAGTCGTACTGCACTTCGATGGGCTTCTCGCCTGTTGATGGTTTGGTTATGGGTACTCGTTGCGGTGATGTTGACCCAAGCGCAGTTCTCTATATTGCCGAACACGAGGGTATGAACTTTGCCGAAATCAACACCATGATTAACAAGAAGTCGGGCGTAGAGGCTGTCTCGGGCGTATCGAGCGATATGCGTGATATCGACGCTGCATACGAGGCCGGCAACGAGCGTGCAATCCTCGCTCGTGATATGTACTACGACCGTGTAAAGCAGTATGTCGGTAAGTACGCTGCTTTGATGGGTGGTTGCGACTTGGTAATCTTCACCGGTGGTGTAGGCGAGAATTCGGCAGACTTGCGTCGTTGGGTATCGCACAATATGGAGTGGATGGGTATCGAGATTAACGATGCGGTAAACGATGTAACTCGTGGTACCGACACCATCCTCTCGACCGATAACTCGAAGGTTAAGGTTGCTGTTATCGCAACTAACGAGGAGTTGGTTATTGCACAGGATACCTACCGACTAATCAACAAATAGTCTAACAAGGCGATTTCTTCGTTACGCTTGTGCTCGAAATCCTCACATACGCCCAAGTATGCTGCGGTTTCTCGCACTTCGCAAGCCTTGAAATCCCTCTTGTTATACAATTTGTAGAGGATATAGAAAAATAATAATACAAATAAAAAGCCAATAGCTAAGGGCTAATGGCTAATAGCTTAGAAAAAATGAAACATTTATCAGAAATTGTAGAGGCTGCTCGTGCGCGTGGTAGCAAGCGTTTGGCAGTTGCATATGGTCAGGATTCACACACTATTGAGGCGGTTTACGATGCCTACAATGATGGTTTGGTAGAGGCTACTCTCTTTGGTGACAAGGAGGTTATCGAAAAGACTTGTGCAGAGTTGGGCATTGACCCTGCAATCTTCACAATCGTAGATGAAAAGAGCGATGTAAAGTGCGTTGCAGCAGCAGTTAAGGCTGTTGTATCGGGCGAGGCTGATGTCTTGATGAAGGGCTTGGTTTCGACCGATAAGTATATGCGCGGAATTTTGAACAAAGAGGCAGGCCTCTTTCCTCCAAAGGGTACTTTGAGCCATGTATCGGTATTCGAATGGGCTGGTTATCACAAATTGCTCCTCGCATCGGACATCGCAGTATTGCCATTGCCAGACTTTAAGCAGAAGCAGATTCTTATCAAGTATTTGGCTACTGTTGCCAAGACTCTTGGTATCGACACTCCAAAGATTGCATGCGTTGCTCCATCGGAGTTGGTATTAACAACAGTGCCATCTTCAACAGAGGGTGCTATTCTCGCAAAGATGGCTGACCGCGGTCAGTTGGGCAATGTAGTTGTCGATGGACCACTCTCGCTCGATGTCGCTCTCTATAAGGAGGTTGCAGAGCATAAGAAGGTTAAGGGCTCGGCGGTTGCAGGTGATGCAGACTGCTTGTTATTCCCTAACTTGGAGTCGGGAAATGTCTTCTTCAAGAGCGTTTCGCACATCGGTGGTGGCGAGTTGGCTGCAATGGTTGTTGGTACCAACAAGCCTTGCGTATTGACCTCTCGTGGTGACTCGGCTTTGTCGAAGAAGTATTCGATTGCACTCGCTTGTTTGTCTGCAAAATAAAACATGCAAGCAATGAAGTTGCTTATTCTTAACGGTCCGAACCTCAATTTGCAGGGTAAGCGTGATCAATCGGTATATGGTGCGGAGTCGTTCGAGGAGTTTATTCCTCGACTCCGTGCCTTGTATCCGGAGCACACCCTCGATTATGCACAGTCGAATATCGAGGGCGAGTTGATAGATACTCTCCACGAGGCGGTGGGGGAGTACGATGGCGTGTTGTTCAATGCCGGAGGATATACCCATACCTCGGTGGCATTGCGTGATGCCATAGATGCAATTTCGGTGCCTGTCATCGAGATTCATATCTCGAATGTCTCGGCACGAGAGGAGTTCCGCCACACATCTCTTATCGGTGCAACCTGCATCGGCACTATCGCAGGTTTTGGTCTCGACTCCTATCGTTTGGGCGTAGAGGCTCTCCTTAACCGATAAAAATAAGCTCCGTATATGAAGAGCCGTCTTGTCGACCAAGTAGCAAAAGGTATTGCGTGGAGTACAGCCGAAAAGGTTTGCTCTATGCTTTTGCAGATGGTCGTGAGCATTGTTGTGGCTCGACTGCTTGTTCCCGAGGACTTCGGTGTGATGGCCATTCTAACCTTCTTCACAGCCGTTGCACTCGTTGTTGTCGATAGTGGCTTCTCGCAGACACTGCTCCGCAAGGAGTCGCCAACCAACGACGACTACAAGTCGGTATTCGTCTTCAACTTGGCGGTGTCGGTGGCGTTGTATCTGCTCTTTGTGGCTCTGTCGCCCCTCTTGGCTCGATACTACGATTTGGCGATAATCGCAAAGATTGCCCCCGTATTGTTTCTGCTTTTGCCACTCAATGCGCTGGGTATAATTCAGAATACGAAACTCTCTCGTGAATTTCGCTTTGGAGCATTGTCGAGGATAAATTTCGTCGCATCGCTCGTTGCAGGCGTAGTAGCGATTACGATTGCCGTATGTGGCGGTGGCGTTTGGGCTTTGGTGGCACAGCGACTCTCGATTGTAGCGGTCAAATCGTTGCTCTTGTGGTGGCGAGGCGATTGGCGTGGCGAGGGGGCGTTTAGTGGCTCGGCGTGGCGAGCAATGGCTCCATTCTCGTTTCGCCTGATGAGCACCGATATAGTGTCGGCGGTCTATAATAATGTAGCACAGCTATTTATCGGTAAAATCTATTCGGCAGATACGCTCGGCTACTTCAATCAGGCGCAGAAAATCAAGGATTTGCCCGTGCAGTCGGCAGTGTTGTCGGTACAGACTGTAACCTATCCCGCCCTGGCAAAGATTAAGGATGATGCCGAAAAGTTTGCCGAGAGTTTTCGTAAGGTGCTTTTGATAAATATCTTCGTTATGGCACCGATGGCTGTCGGTATGTCGGCAGTGGCTCGACCTCTGTTCGAAGTGTTGTTGGGCGAGAGGTGGTTGCCGACGGTGCCATATTTCGAGGTTATTGCCTTGGCAGGAGTCTTCTATCCGCTCTCAATGGTGGCATACAATGTGCTGAAAGTACATAGCAACGGTGCGATAATCTTCCGCTTGGAGTTGCTCAAAAAGGCAATTATGACAGCGGTGTTGGCAGTGACTATTCCACACTCGACGATGGCGATAGCCTACGGCTTGGTGGCTATGACGGTGGTGGAGTTTGTCGTAAATTTCGCTGCTACAAGGCGTTACACACAGCTTTCGTGGTGGCAAATGGTGCGTACACTGATACCTTCCTTGTTGCTCACTGTTGCTATGTATGCGGCGGTTAAGACGGTAGGGTATTATGCCGTTGCATTCGCTCCTATCTATCTGTTACTCACGCAGATTGCGGTTGGCGTAGTGGTCTATGCCGTAGGTGCGTGGGTTTGCCGAATGGAGGCATTCAAGGAACTTGTTGTGGTGGTAAAAGGGTTGTTGAAGCGATGAGAGAGTACGGTGAGTTCGATTTTATAGAGAATATCCGAGAGATGTTTGGCTCGATGTCCGATAACGGCTTCGAGGGTATAGGCGACGATTGCGCTGTGTTGCCGATTGGTGGCGACGAGGCGTTACTCTTTACTTCGGATATGCTCAACGAGGGTATTCACTTTCTGACAGAGAAGAGTACCGCCTATCAAATTGGCTATAAGTCGTTGATGGTCAATATCAGCGATGTGGCGGCGATGGGTGCAAAGCCTGTGGCAACATTGCTGTCTTTGGCATTACCCGAAGAGCGCTTTGGCGAGTGGTCTGCCGACTTTATGAAGGGCTATCACGACGCTTCGGCAAAGTATGGCGTAAAACTCGTTGGTGGCGATACCACAAAGTCGAAGGAGGGGGTCTGCATCAGCGTTACAGCCATTGGTCGTGCGCCGATGGCGAATATCAAGCGTCGCAGTGGCGCAAAGGTTGGCGATGTGATTATGGTTACGGGGCAGTTGGGAGCCTCGGCAGTCGGCTTGCGAGATCTGCTTGCAGGCAATACATCCACGCCAAGTGCGGATATCCATCGTATGCCCGAGGCGCAAGTTCTTGAAGGCGAGTGGCTTGGCATGCAAGAGTCGGTCCACGCAATGTGCGACATCTCGGATGGCGTTGCTTCCGATTTGCAACATATCCTCGATTGCTCAAAAAAGAGTGCGGTGGTGTCGAAATTACCTGCGGCAGAGGGTGCAACCTGGGAGGATGCCTTTGCCGGTGGCGAAGATTATAAACTCCTTATTACGGTAGATGAGAGTCGGGCTGACGATTTGGCTCGACGCTTTGAAGAGAGATTTGGCACACCTCTATATAATATAGGTAGAATCGTTGAGCCTGACTACGATCTCTATGATATAGGCATCGAACAGGAAGAGGGCGATATCGAGTATAGCTCGTCGGGATGGGGTGGTTATCACCACTTCTAATAGGGGTTAGGAGTTAGGAGTTAGGAGTTAGGAGTTAGGAGTTAGGAGTTGAACAGTATCACTACTTACTACTCACTCCACGATAAATACCTGCTCGTTTTTGCCCTGCATAAAGTACTTCTCACGGGCATAGCGCTCCAAGAATTCGTCATTCTTCAAATTCTCTATCAGCATACTGTCTCGGCGGATGCTCGCTTCGTAGATTGCCTTCTCTCGGTTGAGTTGGCGAATTTCTCGTCGTGTCTTTATCAATGAGAAGAGTGGGCGACCAATAAGGATAGCACCGAGCAGAATAGCACTCCAAGTAACTATGCGCCAGAAGTGTTTTCTACTCTTATTTATGGTCTCTTCGACCTGCTTACCAACCTTTTTGCCGACTTTTTTACCCCACTTCATAACCTTTTGAATTAAGGTATTCTCATATATTTGTGGCTCTGAATGGAGATGCTCCAACGAGGATTGCGCTTGGCATACTCCACCAATACGGGCATAATCTGCTCGGCAACGCTCCACTCGGGTTGCAGGAAGAGCAGACACTCCTCATTGACCTTTGCTGCGCACTCCTCGGCCCATTTCAAGTCCTCCTCGCTCTGGATGATGACCTTCAACTCATCGGCTCTGCCATACGACTCGGCAAGAGGTGCCGACTTGCGCTTTGGCGATAGACATACCCAATCGAAAATGCCCGAAAATGGGTGCGAGCCAGATGTTTCGAGGAAGATAGCCAGCCCCTTCTCTTTGAGTGCATTGGTCAATATATCGAGTGGGTAGAGTAGTGGCTCACCGCCCGTAATAACGATTGATTGCGCTGCGCACGCTACGGCACGCTCAACAATCTCCTCGATAGCAACAGGGGGATAGATGCGAGGATTCCAGGTGAATTTGGCATCGCACCACGCACAACCCACATCGCAACCACCAAGGCGAATAAAATAGGCGGGCTTTCCTGTGTGAAAGCCCTCGCCCTGAATGGTATAGAAATCCTCTACAAGTGGCAGCTTGCGGCCACCCTCCAATAATTCGTTGTTAGTCATTGGCTAAAACATAGATATCTTTGAGGTTGCGACCGAGCTGGTCGTAATCGAGTCCGTAGCCAACGATAAACTCGTTGCCAATCTCCATTGCGCAATATTTGATAGGCAAATCGTAAAGATACTTATCAGGCTTGAAAAAGAGCGTGCAGACCTCCACTGAGTGTGGGTTTAATGACTTGATGTAGTTCAGCATATGGTTGATGCTGTGACCTGTCTCGACAATATCCTCCACTACGATGATATCTCGTCCCTCGATATCGAAGTCGATGCCGAGTTTCTGCTTGATAGTACCTGTCGATTGAGTACCTTCATACGAGGAAATTTGCACAAAAGTGACCTCGTTGTTGAATGTTGTCTTGCGCACAAGATCTGCCAAGAACATATACGAGCCATTCAATACACCTACGAAGATTGGAGCCTTCTTGGTGGATGCATAATCGGCATTTAACTGCTCGGCAACCTTTGCCACTACCTCGTCGATCTTCTCGGCAGGAATCATCACCTCGAAGGTCTTGTCGTTAAGGGTAACTCTCTGTTTCATTGTGAATGAGTTTTTAGTAACCGCAAAGATAACGAAATTTTTAATTAAAAATTACAATTTAAGAAAAAGATGCAGGAGTTTATCCTGCATCTTTTTCTCTATCGCTTTGTTACCTTAATCGAGCAACCACTCTTTCGGGTCTTGTCGAACGAGATGGAGTAGTGCTTGTCGGCATAGTCGAAGTTGAGCGTTACAGCCTCCTTGCTCTCCTTGCAATCGGTCTGCGGAAGTGCCTTCAACGACTCGTCGCCCACCTGTATGATGTGAAGGAAGTTATCTGCCTTTGCAGCCTTCTTTGGCGAAATCTCCACACGCCACTGACCTACCAATGGGTGATTGTTGCGAGGAGTACCTCGGTAACGCTTATACATAGGGTGCTCCTTCTTGTACTCAGGTATCGCCCAATTCTTACCATCCGACCAGAACTGCTTACCCTCGCCACCAATGAACTCCACAACAGCCTTCTTTGGCAAGAGCGTGCGACATATCGACTTTCCGCCCTGTGATACCTCCGAAAACTCTGCCTTGCCGTTCATCTGAGGCTCGGATACTGTGTGGTAGAGCCAACGCTTGGTATATTCGGCTGCATCAGACTCAACTCTGTCGTAAATTACGAAGATGTCGGGCTTGATCCACACAAACTCTCGTACCACCTTCTCGGCCTTGTTGCTGTGGTAGCAATTTGTAGCATCCGAAGCAATATACACATAGTCGGCATTCTCCTTGTGTGCCAACAACTTGGCTCCTCGGTTTGTGCGTTGTCCACCGTCATTTGGTGTAGGTGCATTCTCCTCGTCGGGAGTTGCTTTGCCCCAGCCCTTTGGCAACTTCTCGCCCGGCATAGTGATAGTTACGCAGTTGTGTGCTACGGTACGGCAATAGTAGTATGGAGTGTGCAATCCCGGACTTGGGCGAGCTCCCGAGTCGAGCGCACGATAACCATTCTTATATATTATAAAATGGTTGATGTCGAAGTGCTGACGGCTTCTATCTTTTCGGTCGGTGAGGAATACTGCGTATGTATCTTTGTCGCCCACTCCCGAGCGCATAACAATCTGTCCCACATTTGTAAAGTGCATCGACTGCTTATTATTAGCATCGGCTACGCTCTCAGCCTCCTCCGACTCGAAGTGGTAGCGATGCAAAAGTGGCAAGAAGTGCATTGTCGATGGACGAGCACCGTTATCGTTGTAGCGAGCAATCAAGCCTGTAAGCCAATCGACCTTGTCGGGGTTGTTCTCCACGAGGAGATTTGCCATCTCCTTGATGTGAGGTAGAGTAGTGCGTGGTAACTTGTTGTCCGAGTGGTTCGAGTCGCCAATACCAAACTCTCTATTGTCTGGCAGACGCATCCAATCGAGGTATCGAACATAACCAAGCATATAACTCATCTGCGGGGTTATGTCTATGCCCATAGCCGAGCGGAAGGTGTAGATGAGGTTGTACTCGGCATACGGATAGTTGTCGAAACCGTTGCCTACGGTACCCGAGTTGAGTCCGCCATTCTTGCCGAGCATTCTTGCACGATGTGCGCTCAATTTCTGGTGCTGGTCATAGCCATTGCGGAGCATCTGCTGGCAAGCCTCGTCGTTGATACCCTCGCCATAGAATGTTAAACCGATATACCACGGCAATACGGGTGTGCCGTTGAATGTACCTCTGTAATCGCCCGTATTCTCACGAGGTCGCTTTGCTCTTACATCTTTGCCGTGCCAAGCTATCTTGTAGCTAACCTCGTAGAGTCGCTTGCCCAACTCGGTACGCTCCTCCGCCGAAAGGTCGTTGTAGAGCCAATCGTAGGCGCAGAGTGTCGAGATTATTGTCAAGCCTTGTCCGCTGATGTCGAGGTTGTTGTTGATGCGTAATTCGTAGTGGGTAATCACTCTCTCCAATAACATCTTGGCGAAGTCGAGATACTTCGGACTCTTGGTCAAAGTCCAGAGCATTGCAGCGTCGGCAACACGATAGCCAATTGAGGCATTTGCTCCATTATTTTCTTTGAGCTCATTCTTGAACACCACTCCCTTTTTAATAAGTCGCTCGATGCGTCGTTGCATACCATTGAAGGTCGCTGCATCGAAGAGCAGAGAGTTGTTCTTCATCATTGGCACATCCTCGGCAGTGAAGAACATTCGAGGGTGGTCGGTGCGAATGGCGCTCATCCACTCGTAATCGTTGGCTTTGAGCTGCGCAAATGCAGCGGTCGAGATGAATAACAACGACACTAAAAGTGCGGTTAGTCGTTTCATATAGGTAGGTTTTTTAGGGTTTAATCTATTACAAAGATACATTTTTTACTCAAAAGTTAAAAATTAAAAATTATATTTTTAACTCTTGGCAACCTATTAATGTTCGATTTGTCGATAGATATCTCGCAGACGGTCTGCCATAAAGTATTGCAACACCAATCGGAAGATGATGTAGAGCAGGAATGCCAACCACAATGCATCGTTGCCAATAACGGGCAGTAGGGCGTAGTAGATGCCGAAGAATATAATGGTGGCTCCGACCATCGAGTTGCGCATCGCTCGGGTGAGGGTTGCGCCGGCATATACGCCGTCGAGCATAAACGGCATAGCGGCAAACAACGGAATAACCACTATCCAACCGATATACTCTCTCGCTGTTGCCAATACGGCAGCCAACTCCTGCTCGGAACTATTGCCGAGGAAGAACGAGAAGAGCCACTCCCAACCTGCGAGGTAGGCAGTAATGGCTATTATGGCGGTGGCAAAAGTCCATACCACGCAGTAGCGCAAGCACTTTTTGAGTGACGGCAAATCCTTTGCTCCAATGAAGCGACCTGTCATCGCCTCGGCTGCGTAGGCAAAACCGTCGTTCATATAGGAGAAGAGCATCAGCAACTGCATAAGCGTAGTATTTACTGCCAAAATTGCAGCATCGCCCATTCTTGCCGAAGCGGCGGTGAAGAAGGTATAGACTCCTACATTGCAGAATGTTCGCACGATGATATCGCCATTGACCTTGAAGAATCGCTTCATCGAGCCAAAGTCCAACACCTCACGCAGAACAATCTTGCGCATTGTCTTGCGGAAGAAGATAACAATCAGAATAGTTGCCAGCACAAGACCTATCCACTGCGATACGACCGAGGCGTAGGCAATGCCTACAATGCCCATATCGAACGAATAGACAAACCACCAACCGAAGAGGATATGGAGCGAATTGACGGTGATTGATACCGCCATTGGAATAACTCCGTTCTGCATACCCACAAACCAACCGTAGAGTCCGAACAAGAGAATGCCCGCAGGGACTGCCCAAATGCGTGCGAAGAAGTACTCTGCAACCACCTCGTCGCCACCCATAAGCCACAACGACAGTTCGCCGAGTGGGCGTTGGAAGATGAGTACCAATGCACTCATTGCCAGCGAAATGACCACTGCACGAGCCAGCATTGCCGTGGTCTCGTGGAAGTCGCCTGCGCCGTATGCCTGTGCTGTCAAGCCGCTCGTACCCATACGGATAAACGAGCAGTTCCAATAGATGAAGTTGAAGATAGAGACTCCGAGTGCCAACGCTCCGATTATCTCTGCCGAGCCACTCCAAGTGCCGACAATACCGGTAGATACCAATCCCATCAACGGAACGGTAATATTGGATATGATATTAGGTATGGCTATGCGGAAAATCTCTTTGTTCATCTTCATATTCAATCTCTACTTTTGAGGTATAAGTTCCACCTTTATGGTCGATTTGCTGTACGACTCTATGGATGTTGTAAATCCAACTCGCACACCCTTGTTCTTTACATCGTACCAATTGTCGGAGTTATTCTTCATAATGTACGCCTTTGCACTCTTTGGCGATGCGATGCGTAACAGTAACTCCTTGCCATCTTGCTTCAATAGGATGGTGTGATTGTTGATGATTTCAGCCTTTGCAAAGGTTGTCATATTCCAGCGCACTTGACACTCAATATCGCGAGCCTTCAACTTATCTATACAGGTAACTTTATCACTCTTGTCTATGTATATTGTACGATAAGCACTCGACAAATCAAACAAGATGGGTGTAAGGTTGAATTTTGCACCGTGACGACTTTTGGTGTTATAGAGCTTGTCCATTGTTGCCATACCTTTGACATTGTGCAATTTCTCATTTACCGTTAGCGTGTTGTGAGAGAAGTTGCCTAAGCGAAATACTCGCCAACGGTCGGAATCTTGTCCACTTTTCCATATACCTAAGCCCTTGGACTCCAACGAATGGTAGTCCTGACTTCCGAGCTCCACTGCCCAGCGAACGCCCGACCACTCGTAAATGAACGAGCCGCCGTCCATATGGGCGTGGCTATTTTTCGGACTACCTCCCTTGACTCCGAGGTAGGTATCGTTGGTCGAAGCAAAGCTTTTGCGGTAGAGGAATAGCGGCTGCGAACCCTTTCCTGCCCAGACCTTATCTTGAATAGGCTTTATATCCTTGGTGTTGCAGCGAGAAGCGAACAACATCGCTATCGGAGCTTGGCGGTTGATACCTCGTACAAAATCCTCGTTCAGAAGTCGCTCTCTATCTTGCCAAACAAGCGACATATCGCCCGATTCGAGTGCAAACCAATAGAGTAGAGGGTTTATCATATTCAGAGGGTTGCCACAGTCGGAGAAGTTGTAGGTTGCGCCTGTCGGGGTCGACATAAAGTTCATAAACTTTGCCGACTCCAAAAATCCGGGCGCCTTCTCCAAGTCGCAACTTGTGCCCAATGCTGTGCGCAACGACTCGATGAGCATAACCTCGTACCAAGTGCCATACTCCCAATAGCCAAAACCTTCGGGATAGACTCCGTCGGGGCCGTACTCCTTTTGTGCGATTGGGTTGTTTTTGAGGGCTTCGGCTATAATCGCCTGAGCCTCCTCCGGAATGCGCTCATAGACAGCCAAAGCACCCATCACCAGACCGCCATTGCAGACCTGATTCCAATTGTTGTGCGATTTTGCCCACCACCTCTTCTTGCCCGAAGTGCGCAGACCCTTTACGATTATGGCATCTTCGATTATCGTGCGACTCTCGGGCGAAAGCCAGTCGTAGAGCCAATCATAACCGATAGCCAAAGCGGTCACCATCTCGCCAACATCGAGAAAGTGCGAAGGATTCCAACTTACGAAGTCGGCTGCTGCCAACATCTCCTTCTCGGCACGGCGAGCATAGACCTCGTCGCCACTAACGAGATACATATACGAGCAGTAGCAAACCCTTTCGAGCACTGCACGGCAACGACCGAGAAGTCGTTTTCCAACCATTTTATATTTTGTAGGCTCGGCGGTCAGAAACTCGTTTGTGCGACGCTCGATGACATCGTGAATGATGCACAGCGGTTGATCGCTCTCGATTTTCTGCTTTACAGCCTCGATATCGCCACTTTTGAGGATAAGACGAGGGTGTTGCGCCAACTTCGAGTAGTCGAGAGTGCTGTGTGCCATTGCCGATACCGAGAAGAGTAGGGCAATAGCTAACATAAATCGCTTCATATGGGGAGTAGCTTATTTGGTTAGATGCTTGTAGATTTCGATGCAGACCCACGCATCTGTCGCAGCATACATCTGCTGTTGCGGAGTGAGCTTGTTGGCAGCCCAATTGCTCAATCGTTGCGCCTTCGATACCTTTTTGCCGAGGACAATGCCCGAGATTTTGCGCAGACTCTTATCCTCGATGCCATACTTGCCTACCTCGTTTTGCAAATCGATAAAGCCTTTGGCAGTGAAGTGGCGGAGCTTGTTGAGTCCTGCAATGTCATTGCGAACATCCGCTCCAATCTTCTTTATGTCGTTGTTTGCCAATATCGCTATAATCTCACGGGTGAGTGGCAATTTGTTCAGACGGATAAGGAAGCAGACTGTTTCGGTTGACAGTTGCAACAACGACACTTTGTGACTTACACCGGCTTTGAACGAAGGGCGAGTCTCGGTGTCGAAGCCGATAATCGGCTCCTTCGAGAGCACTTTGCACGCCTTGGCAAGCGCATCGGGGGTCTCTACGACCTCGATGCGCCCGTCAAAGTGTACTGCCTCCAATGCAGCAACATCGTCGTTCGATATGTTTGCTACAAATGCCATTTATGCGATAGTTTATCGTTTCGCCTGCTTCTGCTGTGCCTCTGCCTGCTTCATCAACTCCTCGTAACGCTGCTGGAAACGAGATTTCTTACCCTTGGTATTCTTTGCACGGGCAGTCATCTTCTCCAAAATCTTGTCATCGTTCAAGGTGAAGCGGATGATTGTAGTCTGCAAGATGGTGAAGAGGTTCGAGAGGAGGTAGTAGTAGCAAAGACCACTCGCATAGTCGTTGAACCAGAACAACATCATCGCCGGCATCATATAGACGGTCATAAACTTCATACCCGCCATCTGTGGCTGTGCCGAGCCCTGCTGCTGGTAGTTGATGTACGAGTAGATGAACATCACTACGGTCATCAACAAGCAGAACAACGAAATGTGGTCGCCATAGAACGGAATGTTGAACGGCAAGTCGAGAATGCTATCGTATGACGAGAGGTCATCGCTCCACAAGAACGACTTACCACGCAACTCGATACTTGCAGGGAAGAAGCGGAACATTGCAATCAGGATAGGCATCTGAATCAACATCGGCAAGCAACCACCCATAGGACTGATACCCGCCTTGTTGTAGAGTGCCATCATCTCCTGCTGCTTCTTCATTGCATCCTCCTGACGAGGGTATTTTGCGTTCAAAGCGTCGATTTGCGGCTTGATAACTCGCATCTTTGCAGTCGAGAGGTAGCTCTTGTAGGTGAGCGGGAAGATTACCAACTTAACCAACAATGTGAGGATGAAGATGATAAGACCAAACGATGCGATATACTTCTGCAAGAAGTCGAATACAGGAATAACCACCCAACGGCTGATAAAGGTTGAGAATACCCAACCGAGCGGAATGATACGCTCCATTTCGAGCGATGCGCCATTATTGTCGGTCAACTTCTTCAAAGTCGAGAACTTGTTAGGACCAAGATAGAACGAGAAGTCGTAGTGTGAGGTCTGTGGTGAGTAATCAACCGATGACGACATTGCATACTCCTTCAAGTAGCCCGACTTCGCCTCTGCGGTAGAGTAGGAGAGTTGTGGCTGACGCAAAACGGTCGAGCGACCAATGAGTGCCGACGAGAAGAACTGCTGCTTGAACGATACCCAATCGACCGAAGCTGCAACATCCTTATCCTTCGAGCTCTCCGAAATGCCCAAATCCTCTACATCGCCTTCGCCAGGGAAGTGATAGACGAGAGTTGTATACATATTCTCATTCTTGAAGCTGCGCTCGTTCTGGTATGAACGATTGCGCCACTCCACGCTGACACTCTTTTGATTGGCCATTACAGGCGCAATGTTATTGAGGCGCACCTCGAAATCTACGAGGTAGTCACGCTCGGGCTTCTGCTCGTTGTAGAGTGTGTAGATATGCTCAATCGAGCCCTCGCCAACAGGCAGACGCATTGTTACAACACTCTTGTTGCCCAACTCCTCGACAGGCAACAACTCGAAGTTGCGATATGCGGTTGCCATCTCGGTGGTACGAAGGTTATCCTTCAAGTAGTACGACATATTGAAGTATGCCGACTCGGGATCGAAGAGGTGCACCAACTCGTTGCGCTCCTCCTTTGGTGCATACTTGGTGTAATCCTTCAATGTAACATCCAAAATCTGGGCTCCGAGGGTCGAGAAGCGCACCTGCATAACATCGTTCTCGATAACAACCTCCTCTACCTTCTCGGCATCGCTTACCAATGCCAACTTCGAAGGGCTCTTCTTCTCGGTGTTTGTTGCGCCCGATACGGCATCTTCGGCTGGTGTGTCGAGTGCTTGTGAAGCCTGCTCCGCAAGCTGCTCAACCTGTGCAGCCATTTGTGCCTCTTGCTGTTTTTGTGCCTGGTGGTTCGCATAGAACATATAACCTACGAACACCAAGGTCATAAGGACAAAGCCTATAATCGTACTCTTGTTCTCTTTCATTGTCTAAAAATATAAATTGTAGAAATTAAATTATCCGTTTTTACTCCTGTGAATCGATCAACTTTACTCGCTCGATAGCGTCTGCCATCTCCTGCTTTGCTCGTGCAATCTTCTCCTCGACTGTGGCAATCAACGCCTCGACACCCTTCGACTTGGCGAAGAAACCGATATTGTTCTCCAAAGTCTGAATCTCCTGTTCGAGCTGCTTTACTCGGTTGTAGAGTTTCTCTCGCTCGGTGCGGAGTCGCTTGTCGCCGGCCTCACGCATCGAAGACACCTTGTTCTTGAACTTATTTATCTGCTGCTCACGATCGGCGCTGCGAATTGTCGCAAAGAGTTTGTCGAGAGCCGCCTTGTACTGCTTCTGCAACTCATCCTTGTGGCGGATAGGCACGAAACCAATCTCGCTCCAACGACGCTGGAATGTCTTGATCTCCTCGAAAGACTTTACTACTGCCTGCGCCATCTCCTCCAACAACGACTGCTTTGCAGCGAGGTTTGCGGCATACTCGTTATCTACCGACGAGAAGTGCTGCGACTTACGCTCGAAGAACTTGTCGCAAGCGGCACGGAAACGCTTCCATACTGCATCTGCGTACTTGCGTGCAACGGTGCCCGATTGTTTCCACTCTGCCTGCAATGCCAACAACTCCTCGGTAGCCTTTGCCCAGTCGTCACGCTCGGCAATAGCCTCGGCACGCTCGCAGAGAGAGTTCTTCACCTCCAAGTTTTTCGCCATATCGTCTTTCGCCTCCGAGTAGAAGTTGTGCTTCACCTCAAAGAACTTATCGCAAGCGGCACGGAAACGGTCATATACTTTGTTGTTATCCTTCTTTGGTGCAAAACCGATGGTGCGCCACTCTGCCTGGATAGCCTGAATGCGCTCGCTCGCCTTGTTCCACGCTTTGTGCGAGGTTGGAGCCTCGGCAACAATCTTCTCGATCTCCTCGCAAAGAGCAGCTTTGCGCTCGAAATTGTTTATCTGCTGAGCCTTGATGCTCTCGAAGTGCTCCTGGTGGCGACGGTTGATAATGGTCGATGCGGCTTTGAAGCGCTCCCACAAACCCTCTTTGTGCTCCATCGATACAGGGCCAATCTCACGCCACTCCTCGTGCAACTTCTGCAACTTGTGGAACGCCTCGACGATAGCGGTAGCCTCGCTCAAAGCCTCAGCCTGCTCGCAAAGAGCTGTCTTTGCCTCCAAATTGCGCTTCCAATCGAGGTCACGCAACTCCTTGTTAATCTTCACATAGTCGTAGAAATTCTCGATATGAAGATTGTATGTCTCGTACAAATCGCTCACTCTTGCCTGTGGAACTTGACCAATGGCACGCCAGCGAGCCTGCAAGTCGTGGAACTTTGCGAAGGTGGTGTTGAGAGCCTCCTCCGAATCTACCAAAGCCTTCAACTCCTCGATAATCGCCAACTTGGCATTGTAGTTCTCCTCCTTCTCTTTGTCGGAGAGGGCGGTCGCCTCGTCACGCTTTGTACGATATATGTTGTATAGCTCCTTGAAGCGGATCTCTGCCTCATCTGTTTGTGGCTTATACTCTGCATCTGCACCATTCTCCTCGAAGAATGCCTTGCGACGGAGCTCCATATCGGCACGATGCAACTTGTAGAATGCTACCTTCAACGCCTCGACCTCGGTGCGCAACTCTGCGGAAGGCTCCTCCAAAACCTTCTCGGCAAGCTGGGTAAGTATTGCCTCCTTGTCTGTTGGAACGGCATCGCACGAAACGACAGTCTCCTCGTTGTTTGTCTGTTCAATTTCTGTCATAACATTCTGCTCCTCTACGGGAACTTCGATAGTAGTCTTGGTAGCCATAATATGCTTCTGTTTAGTTTTACACTTTATACCTTATATGGTATAACCCGACAAAGATACAAATAAAAACTCAAAACAGAAAGCTTAAAGCGGAAAACTACCGAAAAAAATGACTACCTTTGCCGTATGAAATTGAAGAATAGACTTTTTAGAGGGGGCGAAATGCCCGTAGGACTTGCTCTTGTGCCTATCGCAGTGCTTGTCTCTATGCTTGCTCTCGTTATTAAGGTTTTTGGCGCAGATGCCATAGAGGGCGGTAGCCAGATTGCACTTTTGGTCGCATCTTCGGTTGCGGCACTTATCTCGGTGACGGTATGTCGTTGCAAGTGGAGTACCCTCGAAAAGGCTATTGTCGATAATATAAAGACTTCCGCTTCGGCTATTATCATTCTGCTGTTGATTGGAGCGGTTGCAAGCACCTGGATGATGAGTGGAGTGGTGCCTATGCTGATGTATTATGGTCTGCACATTATCCATCCGAAGGTGTTTCTTGCCGTAGCGTGCCTGATTTGCGCAATTGTGGCTATCGTTACAGGTAGCTCCTGGACCACAATTGCCACCATTGGTGTTGCGCTGATGGGTATCGGCGAGGCGCAGGGCTTCTCGGAGGGATGGATTGCGGGTGCTATTATCTCGGGCGCATATTTCGGAGATAAGGTCTCGGCTTTGTCCGATACCACGGTCTTGGCATCCTCTACGGTGCGTGTGCCACTTTTCGAGCATATAAAGTATATGACTATTACGACGGTGCCTTCGTTTCTGATTGCGCTTATTGTCTTTATGGTTGTCAGCTTTACCTATGCAACCGATGGCTCGATGCAGGTAGCGGAATTGACAGAAACGCTCGGTAATTCATTCAATATCTCGGCTTGGCTGTTGATAGTTCCAATTGCTACTATGATTCTCATCGCCAAGCGATTACCTGCGCTTGTAACGCTCTTTCTGTCGGTGGTTATGGCGTGTGTGGCAATGGTTATTTCCCAACCCGAAATCGTACAATCCCTTGGTGGCGAAGGAGCATATTCGACATTCAGAGCATTGATGATAACCTGCTCGACCTCGACCTCGATAGAGACCGGTAGTGCAATGTTGAACGACCTGGTTGCAACCTCGGGAATGTACGGAATGCTCAATACTATTTGGTTGGTACTATGCGCAATGTGTTTTGGCGGTGTGATGTCGGGTAGTGGAATGTTGGCGGCTATCACACAGCTCTTTGCAAAGTTTGTATATCGCACGGCGAGCATTGTGGCTTCGACTCTCACAACGGGAGTTGTTGCCAATTTAGTTACCGCTGACCAATATATCTCAATTATTATTACGGGCGAAACCTTCCGAGATCTGTATGCAAAGCGAGGTTTGGAGGGTCGTTTGTTGAGCCGTTCGGTCGAGGATGCTGCAACCGTAACATCGGTACTTATCCCGTGGAACTCGTGCGGTATGACGCAATCTACGGTTTTGGGCGTGGCTACACTCACCTATTTACCTTACTGCCTATTTAATCTGATTAGTCCGCTGATGTCGTTACTGATTGCAGTTATTGGCTTTAAGATTAAGAGAGCAGAGAGCAGTGAGCAGTGAGTAGTGAGTAGTTGAGAAATGCAAAATGCAGAATGCAGAATGCAAAATTAAATAATTCTCAATTCTCAATTCTCAATCCTCAATCCTTCTTGGCTCGGTTGTTGTTTGGTTTAGGCGTACAAAC
The DNA here is from genome assembly GCA_017502025.1 of Alistipes sp. Lineage (GTDB taxonomy): Bacteria > Bacteroidota > Bacteroidia > Bacteroidales > Rikenellaceae > Alistipes. The sequence continues at coordinate 23,746 of JAFVVS010000142.1, forward strand.
CAATACAATAACTAAAATGAAAAAGATTTTACTCTCTGTTTTGGCTTTGGGCGCAACCTCGATGGCTTATGCCCAAAGCAATCAAGCCCCTGCCAATGGCGTGCTTGTGTCGCAAACTCGTAATGGCGATGTTATAACTACTCGCTACAAAATTCCTCACAACGATGGCAGAAATGCCGAGTTTGACCTGCATTACACTATCAATAAGTGTAATATCATTCCCGCTTACTCCAATAATAATCAGCAGATTAGCGATCTGGAAGAGTTTATGGAGCAGAGCAAGGATTCGACTATGCACATCTCGGCAATTCACATCGTGGGTTACGCCTCGCCCGACGGCAATGCAACGCAAAACGACACCCTCGCATCGAAGCGTGCGCAGTCACTCTATCACTACGCCGTAAATACCTATCATCCAACGCAAA
>JAFVVS010000143.1 GCA_017502025.1 Alistipes sp.
AAAAAAAAAGCAACAGCGATGCACCGCATCGCTGTTACCTTTAATTATCAATTGTCAATTTTTTAGTAGATAAGATCATCCTCCTCCGAGCCGAAGCCTGGGAGTGAAGTTCCTGTACTTACGCTGTAGCCACGCTCGGCTACAACCTCGAAAATATCAATCTGTGGAGCAGAATAGCTCAAAACTCTCTTTTTCATAATCTTCAACATTTTTATCGTTTCACTATTCTGTTAATTAGTTTGCTGGAACAGCTGGTTTCTCGGTCAAGAGCGAGCAACCGTCGCCTGTTGCAACCTCCTCGGTTATAGCGGCGGTGTAAATGTGCTCGAACCAGTTGCTTGCATCAAGAGTTGTTACAACATCTAAAACCTCTTCGTTGCCATCAGTATCTACGCTCTCTTGTGTTGCAAAAATGAGAGAGCCACCAATCTTACAGTTAGTAGCCTTTGAAGCCTCGGCATAAGCCTTACCCTCGACCATACCAACCTTACCACTACGGCCTATGGCTGTAATTTTGCAGAATACGGTAACATTGTCGAGTGGCTTTGATGTAGTGCCAACAGCACCGCCGATAAGCGCACCGGTATTCACCCACTCTCCGTCGATTGTCATATCGCAGAGGGAGTGGCTATCTTTGCAGTTTCCAGAATTAGAGCCCACAAGACCTCCAATGTATGTAGTAGCACTGCTGGTTGTGGTATTTTTACCGAGAGTGATATCTCCTGTGTTGATACAAGAGGTCGCACCTCCTGACAGTACACCAAAAAGTCCACCGCAGTAGAACTGATTTGTAAGTACTGTACCCGGAGTGTAGGATATAATACCACTGTTGCTGCACTGTGTATAGTTTACATTTTTGTTAGTACCTGTAACGCCACCAAGACGGAAACGCTTTGTAGTAAAGGTAGCACCCGGTGCAAAATTACCGCTATTGCTACACTCCGAAACCTCAACAAATGTTGTTGAAGATGTTTCAACTGAACCAAAGAGACATCCTATATAGTGGTGGATAGCGTTATTGGCATTAAGATTTAAGGTTGCGCTATTGTCGCAGTTCTTGATTGTACCCATCTCGATACAGTAACCTGCAACACCACCGATGTAAACTCCGTGCTTGTTTGAGCCATATTCGAGTTTAAAGATTGTAGCAGTAGCCTCTTGCTTAAATTCGGTTGCAGTGTTGTCGCAATTATCGAGGTTGCAATATATAGCGTAACCGATAACACCGCCGAGGTTACTATATCCTGTTTTCAGTCCTTGGTTTAGTGCGCCTATTGTCGTTACTCCGCTATTTGTCAATCCGCTCACCTCGCAGAGTGCATCGGCTGTACCCATAATCACGCCTACAACACCACCAAAACTAGTACAAGTGTTATCTGAATATTCCGGCTTTGTTCCGGTTGTAGTCTGTCCTGCGAAGGTAACAGCAGCCTTATTCTCCAATGTAGTGAGGGCAGTACATTCGGCTTTACCTACAACACCGCCAACATTGTGATTCTGAACGGCAGTACCATTGAAAGTTACAGAGCCATTATTTGTCAGCGAAGTCAAAGTTTTGGTAGTCGAGCCAACAACACCGCCTGCATAATACATTGTGCCAGATGTTCCGCCGAAGGTTACTGCACCACTATTTGTCGCTCCACTAACAGCTGTATCTGCCTGACCTACAACACCGCCAACAGCATGATAAGTAGCTGCTGTACCGCCAACAGCAAGTGTTCCGGTAGATTCATTGGTAAGTCCGGTACAAGAATCATTTGCCAGGTAACCGACTACTCCTCCTGCACAAAATGCCGAAGAGGAAGTACCGTCAAAGTTCAGCTCTCCATAGTTTGTAGCAGTAGTTATTTTACCTGATGTGTATCCGATTACACCACCCACCTGATAAATTTTCTTGGAAGAGCCGTTGAGATTCATAGTACCACGGTTTATCATTCCATTCAATGTAGCAGAATTAATACCCACAACTCCACCTACATACATATAGTCGGCTGTTGTGGTACCGGTAACTACAATCTCTCCCGTATTCTCCAAAGTGGTATAAGTACCTGAGCCATTTCCTAAACATCCACCAATTCTGCAAGGTCCGGCACAAGTTCCTTCGTATGTAATCTTTGCACTATTGGTAAGTGTCTCTGCGGTTAAACTCGAAGTTTCGCCACTGATACCGCCAAGATACACCTCATCTGAAGATATCTTGATAGTAACTGCACCACTATTGGTCAAAGAGGTTAGAGTTGTACCGCCTTTGCAATATCCAAAGAGTCCTCCTGCACGGATATGTTGAGAGTCGCCGGATATTGTTCCCTCTGCGAAAACAACGCCACTATTAGAAGTATTCTTTATAACTTTTGTTGCTGCTGTATTATTATAACCAATAATACCGCCAAGCATTGCTGATCCATTAGTTGTGATATTGATCTTCACACTATCACAATTATGACAATTTTCTATATCGATTGGCTGGGAAGCATAACCTATGACACCTCCTGTATTAGATCCTCCTGGGTTTCCTTTTACGAATACCTTGCCTCCGACAAAGTTTGAACTATTCTTCAATGATGCTGCTGCAAGAGCTGAACCAAAAATACCGGCAACATGCGAGTCGTGACCCTGTGCGTGGGTAACGGTAACCTCGCCGTGGTTGTTGATATCATCAGCAGTTGTCTCTCCACCACTTGCCAAATATCCAATAACTCCGCCTACTCGAAGTTTGTATGTATCCGTACCCGACACGGTCATTGCTCCATAGTTGTCGCAATTAGAGATTGTCAATGTTTTAGATGTTCGACCCAAAATTCCTCCGAGATGAGTTTCTTTGTTGTCATCAATCGTTACGGTTACACTGCATCGATTGGTAAGATCTTTGAGAGTTGATGGTCCATTAACTAAACCAACAATACCTCCATAAGAATAATTGCCTCCATTGATAGTCATCGAACCACTAACCTCACAATTCTCAATAGTACCGCCACTCAACACACGAACAAGAGCTCCATTAGACGATATAGCTTTTGCTATATTGATATTTACATCCTCCAACTTCACATTCTTGATTGTAGCGGTGGTAGTTGCAAACAACGGAGCGTTCAAGCCCTTGATTGTGTAACCCTCCTCGCTACCACCGTCGAACTCGTATGCGCCAAAGCCCTCGATTGGAGTCCAGTTGTAACCCGACATATCGATGCTTGCAGTAACCTTTGCCGAAGTCTTTGGATAGAAAGTGTCTGTGCCTACCATCTTGGCAAACTTGATAAGAGCCTCCTCGCTATCGATGATGAATACACCCTCCTCGTCGTTGGTATTTGCTGCGTAGGTGAACTCCTTGAACTCACGAACAGCACCAGCGTTGATAGGCTTAACATCGCTATTGAACTTCACGGTCATCTTCTCGTGTGCCTCAGTGTTTACGGTGATAACGAAAGTTCCGTACTTTCCCGCAGGAACAGTCAAATAAACTGGAGTAGCCTCAGCACCGAGTACCAATGGCTCTGCGAAGGTTACGGTTACAATGTTAGTTGCCTCTGCGCTTGGGGTCAAAGTGCCGTTTGTGCAATCAACGGTGTAAGCGCCTGCAATCTTGCCATTCTGGGCAACAGCCTTAATCGAAGTTACCTTCTCGCCATTACCTGCGATAGCCAAGCGCAAAACACCTGTGAGGTGGTGCAACTCGATGCCACTCTCCGGCAACTCTGCTGCATAGCCGTACATTGGTGCTGCCTGTGGAGCAAATGTGCCAACAGTGTAAGGCTGCTCTGCCAAGAAATTCACAACATTTGCACCCTCGCTTGCAGGATAGACAATGTGGAGCGGAGCGGTTACCTCCTCTGCGAAAGAGAATGTTGCGGTAGCCTCGCCACCTGCTGCCAACGGATTCGAAGCAGTGCCATTAACAGCGATAGCGTCGCCCTCGCTCCAATAGAGCGGATAAACGCCCTCTGCCTTCTCGCCGAGGTGAGTACGACTCTCCTCCAACGAAAGAGCGAGTTCGGTTACGCCCTGACCTTCGACCTTGACGCCGAGGTCCTCGGTTGTGTCGGTAACGCAAGAGAATGCGAACATTCCCGCCACAACCGCCATGAAAATTTTTGTCAAATTTTTCATCTTGTTTTAGGTTTTAGTTAATAATTATTGTCGTAAAAAATTGTTTTTCTGCTTTTTTCGTACTCCGACCGTGGTCAAGGCGCAACAGGATTAAGGGTTGTTAAAGGCTAGTAAGGGCTAGTAAGGGTGCGCTGAAAGTTTTTAACTCCTAACTACTAACTACTCACTCCTAACTACTCACTTCGGGTAATCCTTGTAACTCGCTAATACTCAACACGATAAAACCCAAAATACCCCCCCCGAAAAAATCGGGGAGGGCATTTTGCCTTCTCTTTGCTTGCTAATACATGGCAAAGATATGAAAAAAATTCTTTTTAATTGAAAATTAAAAGATTTTTATGGTAGCATTCTGCCGACTACCTAAACAGCAGGGCGTGAATGGTGGTCATTGCGCTATCGACGGTAGAGAGCAGCCACCTCGAAATCGAGCCATAGCGTTTGCCCCGCTTCTGCCAACGTGCCAACAAATCAACCCTTAAAAGATTATTTACCGGAACGGTAAATTTGTCGATACGACACTTTGCGACAAGTTGCATCAGTCGCACATAGACCATTTCGAAATCGGACTTGGCAAATGCCACATCGCTCATCACGAGCAGATATTTGCGGAAGACTATGCGGATGCGGTCCGCCACAATATTTCGCAGAAAAGCCATTCGCTGCGGTGTGCGCACCATCTTCGACGATGCCACAAAGTAGCGTGCCATACCCTCGGTGACCGCCACCAGCTGTGCAAGGCTTCGCATCTGCACCCTCGCATCCATAGTCTGCCCCTCACGAGCCACATTGTAGCGATAGAGCGGAATATCGGCAAAAGCGATGCTCTTGACCCTGAAAAGCGGGAAGAAAACCCACTCCTGGTCGGTATATGATACGCCCTCACTCTGGCGATAGTTCATCTTGCGCAACAACTCGGTGCGATAGCAGACTCCGTGCATCGCAAAGAAGCGAATTGCCCCATCGGCAAAGACCTTATCGGCATCGTATGCCTTGCCATAGTCGTATATCTTCTTGCCGTAGATGTTGTACTCTACCCTATGCTCTCGGCGCTTGCCCACCTCGATAAATGGCGTTACGACCATATCCACCCCCTGCATCTTGCGCAGAAAGGCGAGGAACTCCGCCACACGAGAGCCATCGAACCTGTCGTCCGCATCCAAAATCTTGACATACTCGCCCTGCACCACCTTCAACGCCTCGTTTATGGTCGAGCCGTAGTTGCCATTCGGCTTATCCACCACTCGCACTGTATCGGCATAGCGGTCGGCATATTGGCGGGCAATGCGCAAGGTCCTATCCTTGCTGCCGTCATTCACCACGACAACCTCCACCGCCGCCAACGACGGAGTACGAAGTATCGACTCCACGCACTGCGGGAGAAAGGCCTCCATATTGTAGGCAGGAACTATTATCGAGAGTAGTTTCATCGCTCGTTTTTGGTATCGAAAGACAACTTATATGGTGCGTGGTTTATCTGCTCTTCCTCGGGCAGAACAGGTCGCAAATTCGGATAGTGGTGGCGCAGATAGACCTCGATATTGCGTGGAGCCTTGACCATCATACCGCCAAACTCCATATCTACCGTATTTTCGATATCGGCCCTTGCAATCTGATCCTTAGGCATACGCACGATATTCACACGCTCGGTATTGCACGCATTGTAACGCCCCAAAACCCTGTTCATCTTGCGGTATATCGCCTTGCGTGACATCAGCGACACCACCGCACGAATTGCCACGCAACCCAGCCACGACTTAGGCAGTGGAGCGTCGATTTCGCACCTTCCGCAGTGCTTCCACAGCCATATCTCCTTGCCCATAAAGCAGTTTATCCAGAACTTTGCCGAGAAGCGATGCAACTTTTCGAGCCAAACATTGTCGGGGATGCGATCGTAGGGGAAGATATCGACAAAGATGCCGTGATGAATCGCCATATTGCGCCAAATCTCCTCCACAAAGAGGGTATTGTTGCGCTTGACCTTTGCGAAGTAGAACGGAGTATTCTCCTCGGTGCCGAACCACTCCAAAAAGTACTCCGACGAGAGGTGCGCAGGGGCTTCACGCAGAAATCGCTCGTAGTTCTCACGAGTCATTCCCACATCTATATCGTCATCCCACGGCACAATGCCCTTATTATATAGTGCGCCTATCGCCGAGCCACCCTGAATGAAATAGGGGATGTCGCACACCTCGCAGACACGAACTACCTCTGCCAGCGTGCGATACAACTCCTCGTGGAGTCGTTGTAACTCCTCTTTTGCGTACTTCATATCACTCTACTGCACCAATAAATTACAACCTCTGATATCGCTCTGCGAAATGCGTCCTTCGATGCGGAACGAGCCATCATCGTAGCGCACTCCCATATCCTCCGTAGCAATAAATGCACACGACGAGCGGTTTGCCAAATCTATGATATCCAAGCCTCCTCGACGACCCGAAGGCAAGCGTCGGAATGGGTTATTCACATCTCGCACCAGCACCTTCATCCACCTTGGCGTGCGGAACAAGCCCTCGCCCGAGGAGTATGCCTGCGACATCAGCTCCGCCATACCATACTCCGAGTGGATGCGCTCCACGCCAAATGCCGAGCAGAGCACCTTGTGCAACTCGCTCTTAGGCAGCTCCTTGCGCCTACCCTTCATACCGCCCGTCTCCATAACGACCGTATTTTCGAGCTTCGGAGCGTAGTTCTCCGCCAAGTCGAGCAGGGCGTAGGTCACACCGAGCAAAATCTTCGGATTTGGGTCGTGCGACATATCGTTCAACAACTTTTCGTAGTCGTGAAGGTAGAAACCTCCGCCACCACATTGGGCAATCAGTCGCTCCGCCATATAGACCAGCGACGACCCCTCTCGTTCGAGATACGACGGCAAAAGAGCATAGATGCTGCACTCTCGCTCATCGCCATAGAAGTGGCGAAAAGCCTCGGTAAATGCCCGCTCATAGAGGGCGATATCCTCGACATAGTGGCGAGATTGCACCATTCCCGTCGTGGCGCTCGAAGTGAAGGTCATCTGCGGCTCCTGCTCGCCACAATAGACCTTGTGCGACTTGAAAATCTCGATTGGGAGCATCGGAATATCCTCTACTCGTTGCACCTGCGAGGGCTCCACACCGAGCAATCTGACATACTCGGCATAGGGGGCACAATGCTCCGCCTGATGGCGAAACAACCGCAACGCCTCACGCTCAAACTCCGCCTCGGAGCCAATCAAAAATATCTCGTCGTACCTTGCCATAGGACAAAGATAAGAAAAAAAGACGAAAGACGAAAGACGAAAGACGAAAGAAATTTGAGTGGAGAGTGGAGAGTGGAGAGTTGAGAGGTGGCGCAAGTTTAATAAAGGTTGTTAAGGGTGATTAAGGGTAGTTAAGGGTTATTAAAGCATCAGCGCACCCTTAATAACCTTTAATAGCCCTTAATAGCCTTTAATAACCCTTAATTCGTCTGCGCCGTGATAACCGGCGGAGTGGAGAGTGGAGAGTGGAGAGCAAAGAACAAAGAGAACTTAGGGAGTTTAGAGAGTTTAGAGAAGGCTATAAGCAACAATCACTAAATTCCCTATACTCCCTATTCTCCCTAAATTCCCTATTCTCCCTATATTCCCTATTCTCCCTATATTCCCCTAACAACCCCTACAAAAGTCCCCCTCACAGGAGGGGGATTTAGGGGGTGGG
>JAFVVS010000144.1 GCA_017502025.1 Alistipes sp.
GAACATATTACCGTGGTCGGTAATGGCGATGCCGGGCATACCATCCTTGATAGCCTTATCGACGAGTTTTTTGACACTCGCCTGACCATCGAGGAGAGAGTATTGGGTGTGGGTATGTAGATGTACGAAGCCGCTCATAATTTTGTCTTCTTTGCTAACTACAAAGGTAAGAAATAAATTGAAAATTGGCAATTGGAAACAGACAATTTAATATAAAAAAAGCTAATGGCTAACGGCCAATGGCCAATGGCTATGTTTGGGCGTGGTTTTTGCAGTTTGTGCTATCGGAAAAAGTTATAACTTTATTGTGTCGAAAAGGGGTTGCTTATGCAGGTTGAAGAGTTGGTTGTGGTTGCCGAATATGCAACAGCCGTTGAGGCGGAGATGGCAAAAAGTATTCTTGCGTGCGCAGGCATACGGGCAGAGATAGAGAATGAGTATATGGCGACTCTCTCTCCGGGTGTTATTCACGCACGATTGGTAGTACTGGAAAGGGACTATAAGCAGGCTAAAACGCTGCTGCGCCTACGGGAGTAGAGTTGAGAGTTAAAAACTACTCACTACTCACTGCTCACTACTCACTATTATTCCAAATCTCCCACGAAGCTTCGGCCTGGGCATAGAACATCGTGAGCCCGTCGATGGTGTGAGCTCCTCGCTCGGCACCGAGTTGCAGGAATTTTGTCAGGCGTGGATTATATACGCAGTCGAAAAGGGTATGCTTTGCCGAGAGTGCCGAGTAGGGCAGTGCGGGCGCATTATCCGTGTTCGGGAACATTCCGAGCGGTGTGGTATTGACAATTATATCGGTGTCGGCAATCAACTTCTCGCTCAAATCGTTGTAGGTGAGGTCAGCCGCACCCTCGGTGCGTGATACAACCTTGACCTCTGCGCCGCTTGTGCGCAGTACATACTGTACCGCCTTCGATGCACCACCCGTGCCGAGAACGAGGGCCTTCGCCCCTTCGAGCGTAACCCCTTCGAGCGACTTGCGAATACCCACGACATCGGTGTTGTAGCCCTCCAAACCGTCGGGCGTAACCTTTACGCAATTCACCGCACCAATCGCTTGCGCCTCCTCGCTGATAGCCGAGAGAAATGGCATAATCGCCTGCTTGTGGGGTATGGTAACATTGAAACCTGCAAGGTGTTCGCAATGAGGCAATACCTCCTCTGCACTTTCGATAGGCAGTGGGGTATAGTCCGCATCAATTCCCTCTCTGGCGAACTTCTCGCCAAAGTACGATGCCGACAACGAGTGTCCCAATGGAAAGCCTATCAGCGCAAAATGTTTCATTGCTATTTTTTTACTCCCTTGTAGATGATAATGCCGAGTGCAATCACCACTACCGCAATAATGCCGTAGCCGATTTCGTGGCTATACTTGGTTACGGTGGCGATGAGTTGCTCCTCCGGAACGAACGCTTCGAGGATGTAACCCATTGCTGCCAATACGCCATTCCACAATCCTGCACCAATAGCAGTGAAGAGGGCGAATTTGGCAATATTCATTCGTGCCAAGCCCGCAGGGATAGAGATGAGCTGGCGCACTGCCGGCACAAGACGACCAACAAGCGTTGCTGCCACGCCATAGCGCACAAAGAACTCCTCCGCCTTTACGACCTTCTGCTCGTCGAGCAGACACATATGTCCGAGGCGGCTATTTGCGAATTTATAGACAATAGGTCTGCCGAGCAAAACGGCAAGTCCGTAGTTGATGAATGCGCCAATCAACGCTCCGAGGGTGGCAAAGAATACCACCAACCATACATTCAACTCGCCACTTGCAGCGGCCTTATATGCTGCTGGCGGAACAACCACCTCGCTTGGAAAAGGGATAAACGAACTCTCAATCGCCATCAATAGCGTGATAGTCCAATAGTTCAGATTATCCAAACACCACTGTATAAATCCCAAAGACTCCATAAATTAAAATTCAAAATGCAGAATTCAAAATGCAAAATTCAAAATGCAGAACCGACGCACGAAGCAAGAGCAGAGGGTGCTTGCACACTATGCCTTGCAAGAAGGAGGAAAAGCCCTCGAAGAGGGGTTAATGCAAAATTCAAAATTACAATGCAAAACCCCTTATTTGCTATTGATAAAACGCTTTGTAAGCCAACGGCGCACAGGCTCGTCGTAGAGTTTCAAGCAGGCGTATGCAAGTGCAATGTTGATTGCAAAGACCATAATCACAACCGGCCAAGTCTCGCCGAGCGAGTAGAGTTTGTTCTCAATCAACCAAGCGTAGAAGAGGTACATCACAGGGTAATGAACGATGTAGAGCGGATAGGATATGTCGCCCAAGAATTTGCAGAATGCCGATGAAATTTTGCCTGATGTTTCGCCCGAAGCTGCCAACCATACGATTGCAGGGAATACAAATAATATGCAAGCGAACTCGTACAGACCATTTATGCTCACTGCGCCACACTTTGCAAATGCCGGTACAGAGAAGAGCCCGAACAATACCGCCCACGCAATCCAGAAGATACCCTTAATCTTCACCGGCTTAAAGTTGCGAGCCATAACCATACCCAACGAGAACGGGAACATCATTCTGAGCAGACCACCGAAGAAGTTTGCTGTGTCGAGTGTCCAGCCGATACCTATCATATCGTAGCCCGAAACATCGGTAGTTACAAACCAACACCATGCCACACCCAAAGCGGCTGTCAGCACTGCCAATGCACGATTACCCAAGTGGCGGATAAAGAGTGCATAGAGCAGGTTGCCGATATACTCGAAGAAGAGCGACCAACTCGGTCCGTTCAGTGAGAACATCTCGCCATTGCCACGCAAATCGTATGGCGCGCCCGGGTAGGCAGGGATAAAAAACATCGTAAGCACCAATGCCACTATCGACCACGACATCGGAGTCGGTGTGCCATCCCACTTCACTCCACCTTGCAACAAGAATGTTATGAGTCCAATCACTGCTCCCATAATGAGCATTGGGTGCAGACGGATAAGTCTTCGCTTGAAGAACTCTTTGAGCGTAAGAGGGTTAGGCGTGCGTTGCCAACGGTCATCGTAAGCGTAACTGATAACAAAGCCCGAAAGCATAAAGAACAAATCCACTCCCAAATGACCGTGGTTGAAGGTCGTAATTGCGGTACCCTCGGCAAAGGCAAAGCCCTCGAAGAAGTGGTACCATACGACCATCAAAGCTGCTGCTCCTCGCAGCGCATCGAGCAGAAGGTAGTGAGGCTTGCTATCGGCAAATGCAGCCGATGGGGTAGTGGTTAGGTTAGCCATATTCTCTGCGATTTATCTCTTTGAAATTACAAAATGTGGTGTCTTAACTCCTCAACAGGCACGCAAATCTGCTCGCCACTCTCCATCTTTTTGAGTGTAGCCTTGCCCTCTGCCAACTCGTTGCTGCCGATAATTACAACATACGGAATCTGACGGCGGTTGGCGTACTCCATCTGCTTCTTCATCTTTGCAGGGTCGGGATAGACCTCGCACGACCAGCCATCACGGAAACTCTCTGCAATGCGGAGCGACTCCAATACCTCCTTCTCGCCAAGATTGAGGAAGAGAATCTTCGTGGTGCGATCGACATACTCCGGGAAGAGATTGAGCCCCGACATAACATCGTAGATGCGGTCTGCACCAAACGAGATGCCCACACCCGATACATCAGGCATACCGAAGATGCCCGTAAGGTTGTCGTAGCGACCACCACCGCAGATTGAGCCGATAGCAAAGTCCTTCGCCTTAACCTCGAAGATTGCGCCGGTGTAGTAGTTCAAACCACGAGCCAACGAGAGGTCCAACTCCACCTCCAACTTAATGCCGAGAGCCTCTACCGCAGAGAATACGGTGCGCAACTCCTCTACGCCCTTCAAGCCGGTTTCGCTTGTGGCGAGGATAGTTTCGAGCTGTGCCAACTTCTCGGCTGTCGAGCCGCTCAACATAAGGATAGGCTCCAATTTTGCCACAGCCTCTGCCTCGATACCTCGCTCTGCCAACTCTGCCTTCACATTATCCAAGCCAATCTTTTCGAGCTTGTCGATGGCTACGGTGATATCAATCATCTTGTCGGCGTGACCCATAACCTCGGCAATGCCGTAGAGTACTTTGCGGTTATTCAACTTCAACACTACATTTATTCCAAGATTGCGGAATACACGCTCCACAATCGAAATCAACTCCACCTCGTTGAGCAATGAGCGTGAGCCGATAATATCGACATCGCATTGATAGAACTCGCGATAGCGACCCTTCTGCGGGCGGTCAGCACGCCATACAGGCTGAATCTGATAACGCTTGAATGGGAATGTAATCTCGTTCTGGTGCTGCACAACATAGCGGGCAAACGGAACGGTCAAATCGTAGCGCAAACCCTTCTCGCAGATGCGATGTGCTTGGCGTACCTCCTCATCGTTGAGGTTTGCTCCAAAATCGCCCGAGTTGAGAATCTTGAAGAGGAGTTTGTCGCCCTCCTCGCCATACTTACCCATAAGGGTAGAGAGGTTCTCCATCGAAGGCGTTTCGATAGAGGCAAAGCCGTAGTTGCGGAAAACATCGGCAATAGTGTCGAATATGTAGGAACGACGAGCCGTCTCAATCGGCGAAAAATCTCGTGTTCCCTTTGGAATAGATGGTTTCTGTGCC
>JAFVVS010000145.1 GCA_017502025.1 Alistipes sp.
CCGAGAGTTTCGCCGTAGTGTCCAACGAAGAGGTTGCCGGCGGCAAATTTCATATTCAATACGCTCTGCGAGCCCATAAATGCACTCACCTCTCCCGTAGAGTCGGCAGGTACATTTGCAGGGTTGGCACTCTTATAGACAGGGTAGGTGAGGTTGTACTTCTCGCCGAGCGATGTACCGCCAGGGTTACCCGTAGCCCAGAACATATCCGTAACCGAAGAGAATGGATACCAGCAAGGACCCGCCTCGCCCGTAGGCAAGAGGTTCTGGTCGTTGGTAAACTTGCCCCACTGCTCCATATCGGAGTTCGGAAGCTGGTAGTGAGCCGATGTCGCAACAATCTTTATGTCGGATTGCTTCTCGTCGGCATAACCAATGACCTCATACTCGGTGTTCTGCTCCAAACCACGAACAACAGCCTTTACGAAGCCCTCTTCGTAGCGGTTGTAAGGGGTGTGCAAATCTTTTGCATACCACTCATCCTTCACCTTTATCCACTCCTCCGAGCCACGCTTGCGGTAGGCAAAGCTGATGGTTGCGCCGTCGATGTTGGCAGCCTTTATCCAGATGACATTTGCTCCTGCCGAGACATACTCGAAGTCGAGAGCCACCTCGGTAGGTACGATTACCAACTCCCAGATGGTCGAGCGATTGTGCGCCGCAACGGTGATGGTGCGAGTGCGCTCTGCGTTGTCGAAATCGGTCGGCATATCGGCAATCTCCGGATAGTTGTAGGTTGGGCGTGGGCCAAAGCGCAGATCGGTGGTCTTAACCTCGTTGAGAGGGTAGTCCTGACGACGCTTTACGATGGCACGGTGTCCCTCGGTATCCCACTCGGTCGAGCCAATCTGACCATCGACAGCCCAGATGCGATTGATGGTCTGTGTAGCCACGATCTTCCACTCGTAGGTCTGGAAGTAGGAGAGTGTGATATACTCAGGCTCCGACATATTTACAATGCGGTTGTTCAAATCCTTCGACACTACAATCTTCGAGTTGTCTGCCTCGTAGCTGATGTTGGTTACAACATCTGCTCCGAAGGTTATGCTCTTGAACTGTACCGCCTCGATATTGGTCTCCTCGGCGAGAGGAATGGTGGCGGTGTAGGTCGAGCGGTCGAGTACGATATCTCCGCCTGCGCCCTCGATATCGAGCGAGGCGATAAAGAGATCGACCGTAGGCTTGGGCAGGTCGTTCTTGATGCACGAAGCGAGCGCCAAAGCCGAAAAGAGTGTTATAATAATTCGTCTGTTCATTACTGCAATCTCAATTTTTGTTCGTTCTTCTTACTCCACAAGTGTACTGTTACACCGATGTTAATCTCGGCAATATTTAGGCGGAATGCCAACTTCGAATAGTTGCGAGTACCTCCCGTAGGGTTCATCTGAGCATCGAACTGCTTGATATGGTTGTACTGCAAGCCACCCAAACCAAACGATACCGTAGCGCATACATTAGGGAAGATGTAGGCTGCAACTCCGGGGTTGAAGTTAAATCGCACCTTGTAGGTATCCGAAATGGAGTTGTTCCACTCGTTATTATACATAAAGCCGAAGTTCGAGCGGCCATACTGACCCTCCAACTCCAACTCGCCAAATACGCCAAAGCGACCACGGCGGTCGAGTGGCACATAGGCACGATGGAAGAGGGCAAACGAGTAGGCGTTGCTCAAATAGTCCAAACCAATGCCGTCGGTCGAGAACTCGATGCCGTTAATGAAGTTGCCGAGGTCGATATGAGCATTGTCGAAGTGTCCTGCTGTGTGGGTATATCCAAATCGCACACCAACAGCGAGGTTATTGCGATAGAAGTAGCCGAGGTATGGTTTTACCGATACGATCGAGCCACCGAGTCCCAGATTATCCACAACGAGAGCTATCTCCGAATTGTCGGTCGAGAGTGTTCCGTAAGAGGCTGTAACACCGCACATCCACTCGCCCTGATAGGCAAATACATTCTTGTCTATCTCTCTATCCACTCGATTTACCTGAATGAGCGCACCCGGCTTGCGAGTTACCTTTGTGGTGTCACGATGAAGTCCCAAAAGAATACTTTGTGCAGCCACATTTTGCACTGTGCTCACCATGAGCACTGCCATAAGTATTGTAAATATCTTCTTCATAGTTGTGTCCGAGTTTTAGAGATAGAACGATGCACCCAATCCAATGGAGAAGATGTTTATCTTGAAGTTCATTTGCGAGGTCGAGGTTGTGCCCGATACCACCTGGTTGGTAATCTGGCGAGTCCTCGAATAGTTGAAGCCCAACACTCCGATATTGACCTCGATAGCCATATTGTTGGTGAGGAATGCCGAGATACCCGGATTTACAC
The DNA here is from genome assembly GCA_017502025.1 of Alistipes sp. GTDB lineage: Bacteria > Bacteroidota > Bacteroidia > Bacteroidales > Rikenellaceae > Alistipes. Next base: position 2,332 of record JAFVVS010000145.1, read on the forward strand.
CAAGCGAGATGTCGAATGATGAGGAGTATGCTCCGCTCAGACTCTGCTGTGGGCCCGAAGCCAACTTCGACTGTGAGCCACCCATTGCCAAGCCCACCTCGGCAAAGAGTGCGAAGCGCTTGTTGTCCCTGCCGAGTGGAATGTAGTTGCGCCACAGAGCCTCGACATTGTAGGAGTGTTTGAGCGAGTAGAAGTAGGAGTTGTCGAGCGAGGTTATCGAAAGACTCGCCTTGTCCAACTCGGTAAGGCCACGGGAGTAGCCGAAGCGCACACCCACCAATGCATTTTTCGAGTAGGCATAACCCACGAGAGGAGTAATCTTGAATTGGTAGCCATTCGACTCGATATCCTCGACAATCAGGAAGGTGTAGTTTTTGTTGGTGTGCGTAGAGTACGACACCGAGCCACCAAACACCCATTGTCCCTTCGGAACAAACTCGGTGCGGATGTTTGCAACGCCTCGATTTTTGCGACGCACACTGTGGTCGAATTTGTTGTAGGAGGTGCTATCCGCCTTTGCTACCTCTTGCGCAATTGCAACAGAGGGGAGTGCGAGAAGCATCACCAACACTATTTTGTAAAATTTACTCATCGTTTTTGCTACTATATTATATATTAGTATACGAGTTCAATATCGTCGATATACAACCACGAGTCGGTCGAACCATCGAAGAAGTCGCCATAACCCGAGCAGGTGAATGTCAGCATAATGTGCGTAGGCACCTGATTAGGGTCGTCGCCGTAGAATGTGAACGGAATCTCGATC
>JAFVVS010000146.1 GCA_017502025.1 Alistipes sp.
ATATTGGTCACCCGCTCTTTAACGATGAACGATACGGTGGCGACAAGATATTGAAGGGTACTACCTTCTCGAAGTATAAGCAGTTTATCGAAAACTGCTTCGAAACAATGCCTCGCCACGCCTTGCACGCACGACTTTTGGGCTTCGAACACCCAAAGACCGGCGAGTATAAGGAGTTTACCCTCGACTTGCCAGCCGACTTTAAGGCTGTCATCGAGAAGTGGGAAACATATTCAAAAGCGAGCGCTGTTGAATAGATTGAGAATTGAGAATTGAGGATTGATTTACGCTAACGCCCCTAACGCCTCTAACGCCCCTAAACAAAAAACTATGAGTTTTCTGCCAACAACCGTCAAGGAGATGCGCCAGCTCGGGTGGGACTATGTCGATATAGTCCTCTTTTCGGGTGATGCCTACATCGACCATCCGTCGTTCGGCACGGCGGTGGTGTCGCGCTTGTTCGAAGACGAGGGGTTGCGTGTGGCTGTTGTGCCACAACCCAATTGGCGAGATGACCTGCGTGATTTCAAGAAGTTCGGCACTCCACGCCTCTGCTTCTGCGTTACGGCGGGCGTTATGGACTCAATGGTAAATCACTACACCGCCAACAAGCGACTCCGTAGCAACGATGCCTACACCGCAGGTGGTGCAGCAGGTTTCCGCCCCGACTATGCGGTTACGACATACACGAAAATTCTCAAAAATCTCTTTCCGACAACCCCTGTTTTGATTGGCGGTATCGAAGCATCGCTCCGCCGACTTACCCACTACGACTATTGGCAGGACTCGTTGAAACCCTCGATTTTGGTCGAGAGTGGAGCCGATTTTCTGCTCTACGGTATGGGCGAGAGGGTTATCCGTGAGGTGGCACGAGCAATGCGCAACGGCTACAATGCCAAGTTGCTCCGTGGCTTGAAACAAGTAGGCTTCTTGGCAGATAAAAAGTTTGTTGAGGCTCTGCCGAGCGACAAAACGATAATGCTCCACTCCTTCGAGCAGTGCCGAAAAGATAAGCGTGCCTTTGGCGAGAATTTTACGAAGGAGGAGGTGGAGAGCAATCGACTCGAAAGCGAAAATATACTCGTTGAGCGCACAGGCAACGACTATGTCGTAATCAACCCGATGCACTCGGCACTTTCGAGCGAGGAGTTGGACTCGGCATTCGACCTTCCATATATGCGAGCACCGCACCCACGCTACAAGGGGCGTGGCGATATTCCTGCGTGGGAGATGATTAAGCACTCGGTAAATATCCACCGTGGCTGCTTCGGAGGTTGTTCGTTCTGCACCATCTCGGCTCATCAGGGCAAGTTTATTTCATCTCGTAGCGAGGCTTCGATTATGCGTGAGGTAGAGGCGGTAACCAAGATGCCCGACTTCCGAGGTACGATAACCGACATCGGTGGCCCATCGGCAAATATGTATGGCTTGGGCGGTAAGAACAAGGCTATCTGCGCCAAGTGCGTGCGCCCATCGTGCCTACACCCGAAGGTCTGTCCGAATCTCAATAACGACCACCGCCCACTGCTCGATTTGTACCGCAAAATTCGCTCGACAAAGGGTGTGAAACACGCCTATATTGGTAGTGGTATCCGCTACGACCTGTTCGACAACTCGGACTATCTGCGTGAGGTTGTGGTGCATCATACATCGGGTCGCTTGAAGGTTGCGCCCGAGCACACCGAGGATGGCGTTCTGAAACTTATGCGCAAGCCGTCGTTCTCGTTGTTCGAGGAGTTGAACGCCAAATTTAATAAGATTTGCCGTGATAATGGTCTGCGCTATCAGCTTATACCTTACTTTATCTCCTCGCACCCTGGCTGTCGTGAGGCGGATATGCGAGCCTTGTCGCAGAAGGTGCTCGGCAAGCTCCATTTTACTTTGGAGCAGGTGCAGGACTTGACCCCTACACCGATGACGCTCTCGTCGGTTATGTTCTACACGGGCGAAAACCCATACACAGTCGAGAAGGTCTATGTGGCTCGCTCACAAGATGACAAACGAAAACAAAAACAATATTTTTTCAAAAAACAACACTAAAACAACTACATTTATGAAGACACTTTTCCTTTTATTGAGCGTTGTGTTGCTCGCATCGAGCTGTGGCAACCCTTCTGAGACACCTACTCCGAAGCCACCAACATCGAAGTATCAGAAGTATGCCAAGGAGAACGAAATCAAAATTATGAGCTTCAATGTCCGCACCAAGACAAGTAACGATACAGGCATAAATCATTGGGATGAGCGCAAGGAGGCTTGTGTAGCTGTGGTTAAGGATCATAAACCGACTATCATTGGCTACCAGGAGGCGCAATACAATTCGCAGTGGGTATATCTCAAAAATCAGTTAGCCGCAGATTACGAGAGCTATGGCGTAAATCGTTCGGACGGTAAAGAGTCTGGCTCGGGCGAGGTAGTAGGTATTATGTGGGACCCAAAAATCGTTAAGAAGATTGAGGTTGGTACATTCTGGCTCTCGGAGACCCCCGACACTCCATCGAAGGGTTGGGATGCCAGATACTATCGTACTGCTACTTGGGGACTCTTCGAGCACCTCCCAACAGGCAAGCAGTTCTTCTACATCAACACCCACCTCGACCACGAGTCTGTTACAGCGCAGGTTGAGGGTATGAAGCTTATCGCCAACAAGTTCAAGGAGTATCAGAAAGAGGTAGACGCTCTTTTCCTCACCGGTGACCTTAATATCGAAGCATTCGACAAGGCTATCGATGCCATCAAGGACTTTATGCGTAACGCTCGTACCTACGCAAATCGTACCGACAGCTTCGGCACAACCAACAGCTTTGAGTCAGAGACCAAAAAGGCCAAGATTGACCATATCTATTACAGCAAAGAGATGAAGAACCCTGTTGAGTATTACACCATTCGTGATACCTACAACGGAGTGAAGTTTGTGTCGGATCACTATCCTATTTATACAATAATAAGACTTAAATAGCCCACCCAAAAACAACGAGTATAGTGAGTAGTGAAATCCCCACTACTCACTACTCACTAAAAAAATGATAACCCTATTCTTACTTATTCTTTCGGTCTTCTTCAACGCTTGTTCATCGAAACAGCAAGCGGAATACACCTCGTTCGTTGAGGCAAAGCCTGTGTGGAGCGAGGGGCGTGAGTGCGAGAAAAATCTGACCCTCTCGTTCCGTGAGGTTGTCAATGTTGGTTTTGCCAATGAGGCAAACATCCGCCTTACCGCCTCGTGCGACTATCGCTTGCGAGTGAATGGGCGCTTTGTGGCACACGGACCTTGTGTGGCAGCACACGACTACTACCGCATAGATGCCTATGACCTTAAACCCTATCTGCGTCCGGGCAAAAACATCATCGCTATCGAGGTGGCGGGCTACAATTGCCCGAGCTACTATCTGCTCGACCAGCCGTCGTTCCTACAAGCGGAGATTGTGGTCGATGGTGAGGTCGTAGCCGCTACGGGCGAGGGATTCGAGGCATATGACTTCGGTCAGCGAGTGGCAGATGTTCCCAAGTTCTCGTTCCAACGCCCATACACCGAGGCGTATGTGTTGGATAGTAGCTACGACGATTGGACAACCGACAAAAAGTGGCGATCGACCATAAAGGCCGAAAAGCTTGTCGAGCAGGAGCACAAAGCACTCCTCTCACGAGGTGTGGCGTATCCCGACTACCGCCTTCACAAGGCGAGGCCGATAGCCGAAAACCTCTACAAGTTTGCCACCAACAGCAGTGGCTTCTTGCGTGCGAAGGTCGTGGTCAAAAAGCCTTGCAGGTTGGAGCTCCGCTTCGATGAGTTGCTGAACGACGAGGGTCGTGTGGCAAAAAAGCGTTTGGGTTGGAAACCATATATCCTCTACGACTTGCAACCTGGCGAGTATGAGTTGGAGTCGTTCGAGCCATACACGATGCAGTATGTCGAAGTCTTTGCCGAGGAGGGCGCAGTTGAGGTCGAGAAGATTTCGATGCGTGACTACTGCAACTCCGACTGCCATCGTGCCAAGTTCGAGTCAAGCAACGAGGAGTTGAACACACTCTTCGAGGCGGCACGAGAGAACTATCGCCAGAATGTTCTCGACATCTATATGGACTGCCCGGGTCGTGAGCGTGCCGGCTGGTTGGGCGATAGCTACTTTACAGGCCGTGTCGAGTTTGGCTTGACGGGCAAGAGCCGTGTCGAGCGCAACTTCATCGAAAATTTCCTTCTTCCCGAGGAGTTCAAGGATATCGACAAGGGTATGTTGCCGATGTGCTATCCTGCCGACCACCGCAACCACAACTACATCCCGAATTGGGCGATGTGGTTTGTGTTGGAGTTGGAGGAGTATTTGGAGCGCACAGGCGACAAAGCGACCATCGAGCGTGCCAAAGAGCGAGTATATGGCGTGGTTGATTACTTCAAACGCTACCTCAATAAGGATGGTCTGCTCGAAAAGTTGCCGAAGTGGGTCTTTGTCGACTACTCCTTCTCGAATAAGTGCGTGCAGGATATAAGCTATCCGTCGAATATGCTCTACGCCGAGATGCTCGATGTTGTTTCTCGCATTTATGGCGATAAGGCGTTGGCAGAGCAGGCATCGCATATCCGCAAGAAGGTGCTTGCACAGTCGTACAATGGCGAATTCTTTGTCGATAACGCCTTGCTCGATAGGCGAGGAAAGGGTGTTCTGACCGAAAATACCACCGAGGCGTGCCAATACTACGCCTTCTTCTGCGGTGTGGCAACTCCGCAGAGTCACCCTGAGTTGTGGCAAAAGTTATGCGTAGATTTCCACCCCGAGAGGCGTAAGGCGGGGGCGTATGCCAATGTTCATCCTGCAAATGTCTTTATCGGAAACTTCCTCCGCTTCGAGTTGCTATCTCGCTACGGTCTGAACAAACAACTTGTAGATGAGGCGGTTGCTTTGTATATGCCTATGGTCGAACTTACGGGTACAATCTGGGAGTTCTTCAAACCGAAGGCGAGCTGTTGTCACGGCTTTGGTTCCTATCTTTCCCATATCTTCTATCGTGATGTATTGGGCGTTTATGAGGTGTTGCCGTGTGAGAAAAAAGTGCGTCTGCGTCTTGTCGATAGCGGTACAGAGTGGTGCCGAGGCTCTATTCCTGTGGGAGATGAGTATATCAATGTGGAGTGGCACTACAATGCGGGTGAGTTCGATGTTAAACTTCGACTCCCCGAGGGTTACACTTATGAGATTATTCCAACCGAGCATAAAGTTACAATCAAATAAAAGATAATCGCCAAACTCTGAAAAGTTTGGCGATTATCTTTTACTCGTCGTCATCGTCGTAGTAGATACTATCCATCAGCGCATCAATCTCTCGTCGCTCCTTCTTGGTCGGGCGACCCGTACCTCGCTCACGGAATACAAAGATTGTCTCCTTTGGCTTGTTGAGCTTGTCGAGTTCGCTCTGCGGCGTGGTGTCGATGCAGTAGTCGGGCACTTTGGCGGCACTTTGGCGGTTTGATACCAAATCCTTAACCAGATATGAATAAGTAACAAGCGTGCGCTTAACGCTTATTCTATCGCCCACCTTAACCTCTCGTGAGGGCTTAGCGTAGGCATCATTCACCAACACACGATTGTTACGCACGGCATCGGCCGCATCGCTTCGTGTCTTGAAGATGCGCACTGCCCACAAATATTTATCGAGTCGTACTTCCATTCTTAAATGTGCTTGTCTTTGTTGTTTTGCGAAGGTGGCAGCAGCGTTCCCTGCTCACTCTGGCGACTAATACTCAAAATTATACCTACGGCAACCGATGCACAGAACATTCCTGTACGGCCGTGTGTCAAAAATGGCAGATTCTGTCCCGTCTCGGGGAGGATGCCGAGGGCTACGCTTATATGCAAAAATCCCTGACTCGTAACAAGTAGCGCAAGACCCACGGCAACAAGTCCGCCATAGAGCCACTCGCACCTCTCGAATATTCGCAACGAGCGGAAGAATAGCCACAAGTAGAGCAGAATTATCACCGAGGAGAGCAACAATCCGAACTCCTCGACTACAATGGCAAAGAGGTAGTCACTCTCGGGGTGCATCAACTTTGTGCGCATCATACTGCGACCTGCACCCACTCCGAAGAAACCTCCGTTTTGAATTGCCATCTTCGAGTAGTAGGTATCCTTGCTACCGCCATCCTCAGCCTCCACAAACCTCTCTATACCCATCCAGCTACCTACACGGCGAATAACCGTATCGCCACGACCAAAGGTGAACATCACGCTCAAACCCACAACGGCAGCCACGAGGATAAGTTTTGCAATCTCGTTGAAGCGAATGCCCGCCAAAACAAGCATAATCATCGAGACGAAGAAGATATGCACTGCCGACGATGTTGCATCGGGTAGAATAACCATACAGGTGAAGGCTATTGGCGAGATGATTGGGAGCATCTCGTCGAATATCACCTTGCGCTCACGCTCGCTGTTCCATTTGCGCACATCGAAGGTGGTAGGCATAAGGTGTATCTTCTTTATTATATGGTATCGCTCCGAGAGTCGTAGCGCCAGCAACATAATGGTTGCAATCTTCAACAATTCGGATGGCTGGAATGTGAAACCGCCAATCTCCAACCAACGGTGCGCTCCATTTATAGGTGCCTGAAAGTAGGGTATAAGCGTCAGTACAAACGAGCCCAAATATGCCAGCCAGGTGAATTTGTGCATTAAGCTTGCTCCCAAGATGTAGAAGCCGAACAAAATAGCTGCCGAGGCACACAATGTTCCGAAGTGACGACGCAACTCGCTATCCATTGTGCCGTCGCTAAATCCGAGCTTCGAGGAGGCCGTATATACCGCCACCAACGATATCGCAAAGAACATCGCCACAATAACCCACAATACTCTGTCGCCAGGCAAAATCTTTCGCTTGGTGAGTATCGAAGGTACATCCTTCTCTATGCCCGACTCGTTTGTCTCTATCTCGTTCTGCCTCATAATATGCTACTTGTTGAGGATGTTATCTCGCACCCACTGCTTGAATATCTCGCCACGCTGCTCGTAGTTTTTGAAGAGGTCGAAACTTGCACACGCCGGCGAGAGCAACACCGCATCGCCCTTGCGTGCCGAGCGCACTACCGCCTGCATCGCCTCCTCGAACGAGTGGCACGAAATGATTGTCGGCACAACGCCCTCGAACTCCTTCTCAAATCGTGCATTATCTACGCCCATACAGATCATTGTATGCACCTTCTTCTGCGCAAGGTCGAAGAGCGGAGCATAACTTGCACCCTTATCCGTACCGCCCACAATCCACACGGTTGGGCGAGTCATACTTTCGAGTGCATACCACGCCGAATCGACATTTGTAGCCTTCGAGTCGTTGATATATTCGATATCCTCTTTCGTGCCGACAGGCTCCAAGCGGTGCTCGATAGGGTTGAAGTCGTACAGCGCCTTCTCCACCTTCTCGGGCTCAACTCCTGCTGCGAGGGTTGCCAACACCGCCGCCATAGCGTTGTAGGTGTTGTGCTGACCCTTGATTTTCAGACGAGAGATGTCGATTTTGAGCGACTTTTTACCCACCGTAGCGGTGAAAGTAGCATCATCGGTCGGATAGGCATCACCCGCACCGCTGGCAATCGCTGCATGCACCATAAACGGCAACTCCTTCGCCTTGATATCGTGCTTTTCGAGTTGCGCCAAAATCGTCTCGTCGTCAGCGCAATATACAAAGTAGTCGTTCGACTTCTGGTTTTGGGTTATTCGCATCTTCGATGCGGCATACTTCTCGAACGAGTAGTCGTAGCGGTCGAGGTGGTCGGGGGTGATGTTCATCAACACGCCCACATCCGCCTTGAACTTGAACATACCATCGAGCTGGAACGAACTCAACTCCAAGACATACCAATCGTACTCTGCCGTAGCCACCGAGTAGGCAAACGACTCGCCAATATTTCCACCGAGAGCCACATTTGCTCCGCTATCCTTCATTATCTTGTAGATAAGCGAGGTGGTTGTGGTCTTGCCATTCGAGCCGGTGATGCAGATAGTCTTTGCCTTGCCCATATAACGGCAGGCAAACTCCATCTCCGAGATTACAGGCACACCCTTCTCTCGCAGAGCCTTCACCATAGGTGCTTTGTCGGGAATACCCGGCGATTTGATAACCTCCGAGGCGGTGAGGATGCGCTCCACCGAGTGTCCTCCCTCCTCGTACTCCACGCCCCACTCATCGAGACGCTCACGATAGCGAGGCGAGATTGTGCCCATATCCGAGAGCAGAACATCGAAGCCCTGCTTCTTGGCGAGTATTGCCGAGCCGTAGCCACTGATACCGCCACCCAAAACTGCTATAAACTTCTTTGCCATTGTCTATCGGATTTTGAGGGTTACAAGTGTGAGTGCCGCAAGGATAATCGACACAATCATAAAGCGTATCATAATCTTCGTCTCGAAGAGTCCTTTTTTCTGGTAGTGGTGGTGGATAGGTGACATAAGGAATACTCTGCGACCCTCGCCATACCTACGCTTGGTATATTTGAAATATCCTCTCTGTACCATCACCGATACCGCCTCTACGAGGAATACACCGCAAAGCAACGGCAGAAGCAACTCCTTGCGGATACACAACGCCATAACTGCGATAATACCACCGACTGCGAGTGAGCCTGTATCGCCCATAAAGATCTGCGCAGGGAAGGAGTTGTACCACAAGAAGCCTATCAGCGCACCCAACATCGC
>JAFVVS010000147.1 GCA_017502025.1 Alistipes sp.
AAAAAACACACAATATGAAAAACTTTTTCAAACCTATTTTGGTCGAAGATTGGGTGGTAACCCTCCTCGCAATACCTCTCTTAATTCTTGCCGGCTTGGCAGGCGAATACCCCACCATAAAGAGCGTCATCGCCATACCTTCGACACTCGCCACCGCAGATGCTTGGATTAGCGTAGGCGCACTATTTCTGATTGCCCTCGTGGTGCTATACATCGGCAACCGCCTACTCTATCGCCCACTCAGAGGGCTGTTTTGGTCGTTCGTCGTAGTCTTTGCACTCTCGCTCCTGGCTCAACTCATCGCCAAGATTCCCTGCGTGAAGTACTACGGCTTCGAAGCGGTATTTTTCTCGGTAATCTTCGGTCTTATCGTGCGCAACTGCATTCGTATCCCCGAATGGCTTAAACCCGCCATACAGGGTGAATTTTTCATTAAAATAGGCGTTGTATGTCTTGGTGCAACCATTCTCTTTCGAGATTTTGTAACCTCGGGCGTGGCGGGTATCTTACAGGCGTGCATCGTGGTTAGCGGTGTGTGGATGTTCGCCTTTTGGCTCTCTCGCAGAGCGGCAGTCGAGGAGCGTGCTGCAATGACTCTCGCCAGCGGAGTTACAATCTGTGGAGTCTCGGCGTGCATCGCTACGGGCGGAGTTACCAAAGTGCAAGAGAGATACCTATCGTATATCATCTCGGTTGTGCTGATAGTCGCCGTTCCGATGATATACCTTATGCCATTGCTGGCAAAGTGGATTGTGCCACTCTTGACCGAAGATGTGGCGGTGCAGAGTGAGATTATGGGGGCTTGGATAGGCGGCACAATAGATACCACAAGTGGCGTGGCGGCAGCAAGCGAGATGGTTGGCGACGAGGCTAACAAGACCGCTATGATTGTCAAGGCTACGCAGAATGTGCTGATTGGCGTGGTGGCATTCTGCATCGCCACATACCTCGCTTCAAAGGGAGGAAATGGAAGATTGCACCGCCCGTCGGTGCGTTTGGTATGGGAGAAATTTCCAAAGTTCGTAGTGGGTTTTATCGTGGCATCGCTCGTTTTTAGCCTATTGCAGAGCAACCACATCTTCCCCGATTGGGAGGCAAAGAAGCTTGCCGAAACCTCGGTGGCAAAGACATTTTCGACCTTTTTCTTCTCGTTGGCATTCGTCTGTATCGGTATGGATACCCGATTGAAGGATATTGTGTCGAGAGAAAATCGCAACATTCTCTACGCCTTCCTCGGTGCACAGTGTTTCAACATCGTGGTCACACTCCTCGTTGCGTGGCTGATGTTCGGCGTTGTAAAACCCGCTCTGGCCTGGTAGGAAGGGGCATTTTTGAGCATACACTGCATTTTATTTGAATTTTATTCGCCACAAATTTGGCAAAACGAAAAAAAAGCATTACTTTTGCCTCGCTTTTAGCGGATAATTGCTGTTGTAGCTCAGTGGTAGAGCACTTCCTTGGTAAGGAAGAGGTCACGAGTTCAAGCCTCGTCAACAGCTCTGAGAAATAGAACAAACAACGAGAATGCCACCTTGTAGGTGGCATTTGTGATAAAGGATAGAGAGTAGCCGTGCTTGCACGAGATACTCTCTATTCTTTATTGCAAGTATCGCATTTGTGGTTCTTGTTGTTTGTTTTATTTCCATAGCGCCACGAGGCAAGGCAGACACTGAGAACAGTGTCTGCCAAGTCTCGTCAAAAACCGCCCGCTCCCAGGCACAATCTTTGCCACTACAATCTTGTCAAAATCTGCAAAAATGGTAAATTTCAAAGCTTTATGGGCGCACCTATCGCTCATTCTGTGCAATATAGTGTGGGCGTGCGACTACCCTTTCTACAACCTCGTATTGGGTCGATACATCTCGCCTATGGCAATGGTATCAGCCTCGTTGGTAATTGCTGCCACTCTTTCGTTAGTACCTCTATTGTGGGAGAAGCCCGAGAGGGTCGAATCTGCCGACAGATTGAAGATGTTCGGTGCGGCAATGCTGATGGGTGTAGCACGAAAGTTATGTATGATGTTCGGTCTGGCGAACACCTCGCCAATAGATGGCTCTATAATAAGCACCTCGACGCCCCTAATAGTACTCTTTCTCTCTGCCATTGTGGGCATTGAGCGCCTTTCAAAAATAAAGATCACAGGGTTGTTGCTCGGAATGGTCGGTGCGATAGCAATAATCGTATCGAGCAGCCACAGTTCTCACGAGAATTCAAGCATCGAGGGCAATATACTCATTCTAACCTCTGCGTGTGTATCAGCGGCGTATATGGTATGGTTCAAACGATTGGTCGGCAAGTATCGCATTACCACCATACTGCGATGGATATACTGCGCATCGGCTATCGTTATGTTGCCCATAGGTGCGCACGATATTTTGTCGACCGATTTTGGAACGATGGATACCAAAATTATCTTGGCGTCGCTCTTTGTCCTTATTGTGCCGACCTATGTGCCCAATCTGCTTTTGAACTACTCTCTGCGCTCGGTAGCCCCCAGCGTGACGAGTATCTATGCCTACATTCAGCCGATTGTGGCTATTGCGCTCTCCGTCGCTATGGGTCTGGACAAGCCGAAGTTCGACACATTGCTCTTTGCCGTTATTATCTTTATTGGCGTAGGATTGGTTGTGAAGGGTGGGAAAATGCAGAATGTGAAATAGGAGATTGCCACGACTTGTTCCAAGCCTCGCAATGACGAATGGGTTTCTTGCAAATAAGTGCAAATAAGCGAGGAAATTTTGTGCCAAACAAGAAGCCGAGTGCGCAGCATACTTAGCGTATGTGAGCAACTCGGCTATCGAAGTGCGGTGCAAAATTTACCGCTTATTTGCGCTTATTTCTTGGCTGGATAGGTATAAGTATCCTTCACCGAACCATCCTTATTTATCACCTTGATGGTGAGGGCATCCTTGTTTGCCACAACATCGGCCAACTTGTCGGCTCCGATGATAAGGGTTGGGAATGTGCGGTTATGAACACCCTCCTTGATAAATCTGTTCCTGTGGAGGTGACCAGAGATCATAATGTTGACACCCTTATCCTCGCAACGCTGTGCAAGGTGCTGCCAAGCGTGGCGACCACCGTGCCAAGAGTTCTCGGTGAGAGGAATATGCGAAACGATGATACGATAGGTAGCGGTTTTATACTCCTCGCTCTCCAAGATCTTCTCCAACCACTTGCCCTGCTCCTGACGATAGAGGTCGAAAGCAGCTGTGCCATAGTACTCGATATCGCTATCCGGCTTATCCTCGCCACCATCAATTGCCATAACAAACACAGGACCGTGACGGAATGCGAAGTATGGCATATTTGTCCAAGTTGGATAGTAGTCCAAGAACTTCACTGCGTAGTTGCCACGAGCGTCGTGGTTACCACGAACAAAGTAGAACTGAGTGTTGTAGTTCTCGAAAACCTCCTGAACATGAGAGAAGAGTCTGTCGAAGTGGCTCTTCTCGTTCGAGAAAGTAGTTACCATATCGCCGTCGAACATTACAAAGTCCTTATCCTTGATGCGCTCCAATGTGTAGAGCTCGCTGAAAAGGGTTGAATTGTAGTGGGTGTCGGCGTTGATAAGGAACGACACCTCCTCCTTGTTGCGATCGTTTGTGCGGAAGGTGTATGGGTTGCCATACATATTCTTCTCCTTAGAGATTGCCTTCTCCTTCTTGCCGGTCTTGTCCTCGTACTGAGAGTAGATCTTATACTCGTAGAGGGTACCAGCCTTCAAACCCTTAACAGGAACACGGTGAACACGACGGTTGTAGAGCAAACCGAGGTTGCTCTCGATAAAGGTCTCCGCCTTCTTCTCGCCCTCGCCCTTCAACTCTACCCAGCCGTAGGTAGCCTTGTCGGTAACCCATACGATATAGGCAGAATCCTCAGTAATAGCCTGAACATAAGGGCCATAAAGTACTTCGGTTGCACGCACACAGAATACGGTGCAGAGCAACATACAGATGATGGTTAGTTTTTTCATTGTGGTTTTATTTTAGTTGTTAATATCTTACTTCTCAAACTCCTCGGGCAACGATGCACGCACATAAACTCGTGTGATGCTCTCGTCGTCGGTAGCCACCCATACCATACTATCCTGGGTGAGGTTGCGCACATAGTAGCTATGCTCCCAATCGCCACGGCCGAAGTCGTACATTCCTCGAATAACGGCAGCTCCGTCGGTCACAATATCGTAGCGACCCGAATTCTTGTAGACCTCCATACTTCCGAGGTTGTCGTATGATACGAAGGTGCGCTCGGCACGATCGAATACGATGTAGTAGTAGCTTCCCTCGGCGAGTTTCACGCCATTATCGTAGCTCTCCATACGCCATACACCGCTGATATTGTTAGGCGTAACATCGAGAAATGGAGAACCATTATAGCCTGGTTTAGTGCAACCCATTGCCAAAATAGCAACCAATACCATCGCAAAATTAACTATTTTCTTCATATTTTTATATATTTTTCTCATTTAATTCTTCAAAATTACCTCTATTACACTCTGTCGTGGAGGCAAATTCAGCCCTTCGATATATATTTTGCCCAAATTTGTTGGTGCCGTTTCGGTCGCAGGATTATACTCTACCACCATCTCACCCTCTCCTTTCGGAGCCACTTTCGAAGGTTCAAATCGCACCTTTATACCCTTGGGCAAAAGGTTCGCATTGACCGCCAACTTCAACTCCGTAGAGCCTCCATTCATAAAGGCCACACGCAACACCTCTCGTTCGCCCGACAATCGCACTGTATCCTGTCGCAATCGCAACACTCCACGAGTATATGGGTAGTCATCGCTTCTATCTGCCGAAGCGGTAACCAGACCTCGCAACTTCAATATAGCCGAGGGTCGCTCGGTAGAGCCATTTGCATAGAGCAGAACTCTCTGCAACACTCGTCCTGCGTGACCACGAGGATAATATTTCAAAATAACCTTTACACTCTCGCTCGGTGCAAGCACTCGTTTGGGTAACTCCGCCTTCAAGCAGCCACAAGTGCTCTTTATCTGGGTAATCGCAACAGGCTCGCTACCACTATTTTTTAGGATAGCACCACCCTGCCATACGCCCGACATCTCGTCGATTGTGCCGAAGCTAACCTCCTCGGTCGCAAATCGTAGCGGAGAGCCCTCAACAGACTTTGGCTCGGCTTCGAGGAGTTTCGTCTGCGGAATGATGCGTATCTGCGCACTCAATAACTGCGCAATACAAAGCATAATTACCGCAACAACCCCTCTCATCAGTTTTTCGTTTTACGTTTTTACAGCCAGCCACTACCCTTACGAACGGTAATGGTAAAGTTTTGGGTTTCGCCATTGCTCGCCTTGATAGTCGCCTTGGTCGAGCCTACACGCAAGCCCGAGAATACGAGGTTTGCACCCTCTGCCTTGTGGGTTGCAATATGGGTATCCTCTATCGTTACGATATAGGTCAAATTCTCGCCATCTACAAAGTAGAGCGCCGGATTTACAGCAATTGTATCCTCGGCTTTGATAACGAGGTTAGGGAAGTGCATCTTCGTTCCTGCCTCCTCGCCACCAATTGCAGCAAGGAACTTCGAAGCATTCACCTGACCCGAGCCCATCTCGTTCTTGAACGGAGCAAGAGGCATCTGCATAGGCTGCAATACACCGATATCGGCAACATAGCGATAGTAGTTCTTGTAGCCCTTCATATAGTCGTCAATCGGGGTTACATTCTGTGCATCGCACAACATCTTGCGGATATCCTCAGCCTTGAAGTGCTTGCGCAACTTTGTAGCATACGACAATCCAAGAGCCACTACGCCCGAAACGTGCGGACACGCCATCGAAGTACCCTCCATATAGCCGTAGCCCGACTCGCTGATATGGTATGGCAAGGTCGAAAGAATGCAACCTACATCGCCATACTTATTTGTTATCGGATTGAGGTAGTCGTAGTGATAATCCTGATCGCCACCAGGAGCCGAAATTGTTGTACCAGGGCCATAGTTGGTATAGGTTGCAGGGGTAAAGTCTGCCGAGGTTGCAGCCACCGACACGCAATACTCCGCAGCACCAGGGAAGCCAGCCATTGGCGCACACTCATTACCCGCAGCAAAGATTGCGATACCGCCCTCCATAACACCATTTGGTGAGCCTGCGTTGTTTATGAAGTAGTCGAGAGCCTCTTTCTCGATTGGAGAGCCTGCAATCCACTCCTCCTCCGAAGCGAAGCCTGCCTCGCCCCACTCGTACTCATGAACTGCACCCGACACATAGCCCCAGCTACACTGCATAACCACTGCGCCATTGTCTGCCGCATACTTCATTGCACGAACAACATTCAAGAGACCTGTCGAGGTGTTACCCGAGAATATCTGGCACACCATAACCTTCACACCACTCTCTGCCGAGCCGTCGCCACCTGCAATCGAAGCAACACCGATATTGTTATTATTCACCGCTGCGATAGTACCAGCCACATGGGTTCCGTGACCCGAGTCGTAGTAGCCGTCCCAGGTAATCTTACCCGTCTCATTCACAAAGTTATAGCCGTGCTTATCACCCTTGAAGCCATTATTGTCCTTATCGGCAAAGTAGTCGTCGCCCTCGTTAGGGTTGTTCCAGATGTTGGACTTCAAATCGGGATGCTCGATGTAGATACCCTCGTCGAGTACCGCCACAACAACCGAACTATCGCCCGTAGTCTTGCTCCACGCCTCAACAACCTGAACATCGGCACCAGCTACCGCCTTGCCATTGAGTTCTGCCATCGTTCCGTCGTTCTCGATGTTCCACTGCTTGCCATACAACGCATCGTTGAACGAGCCCTGCAAAGCACGAGTCGAGGCTGCCATCTGCTCGTATGCCTCCTTCGACAACGGCATAGCCTTACGAGTGGAAGCACGCTTGATAGAGCGATTTACATCGGTCTTCTGCACCTCGCCCAACTGCGAAAAGCGACGAGCAACCTCCTCGGCGGTGTAGTCGCCGTTGAAACGCACCACATACCAGCAGTTCAAGCCGTCACGCACAGTGCGCTCCTCGTGGCGAGGGTCGATAGGGAAGACTCTCGAAATCTCGAAACCTCCGACCAAGTCGAGTATCTCATCCACGCTGCCCACACCGCTACGGGTGAGATTCGAACGAACAACGCCCGCCTCTTCGAGCACCGAAGCCACCTCCTGCGAGAATTTTACCAAAATCTCGCCCGAAGCGTATGACTCCTCTGCCGAAGGGGTCTGCACAATATCCATATCCCCCTCGTTCACACACGAAGCGAAGAGGAACATTGCGCCCAAAATCAATAATATATCTCTCTTTATCATCATTCTATCCTCCTATCTCCTACTTGCTAATAATATTGCTATCATCCTCAGGAATCTCCTTCTCGATAGAGTTAGCCAACTTCTTGTTAGGATACCAATTCTTGTAGTAGTCAACAAGGCTCGAAGGCTCGTTCGTAAAGCCCGCCTTTGTGCCATCGCTCCATCGTCCCTCCTGTGGGAAGACAAGGCTGAATGGTATCCACCAATCGAGTGCAGGGTGCATCAACAACCAAGTAGGAGCCTCGCCCGAAAGACGGTTGTGATTGATACGGAAGGTCTTGGTTGTAGGCATAACCTTTGGTGTGCCAACCAATGCCATAGGCAAGGTGTCGGCAGCGATAACCTCCTCCTCGGTCCACTTTGGCACCTCAGGGTCGTTCTCGAACGACGGAAGCTCACCGTGAAGATAATTCACACTCAACACCAATGTATCCAAGCCCCACTTCAACAAGTGCTCAGGGAACTTCTCCTCCTCGACAAGACCACCAAGCTCCTCGATTGCATATCGGGTATTGCTCAAATCCGACACTGCGTGACGCTGCTGCGCATTCATTACCAAGGCACGAAGTTTAGGGAAGTTCTCCTTGTTGATTATCGCCGGAACTCGCTGGAAGTTGTTTGAGCCCAAGTCCAAGAACTCCAAGTTGCGGAGATTTTTGAACTCCTCAGGCAACTCATTCAAGCCGAATGCGCCTACGGTCAATCGTTTAAGGTTTGTCAACTTGCAGACATGCTCGCCAAGATTGAGGCTTTTGAGCATCGAGTTCTCGTTCGAGAAGATGTAAATCTCCTCGGCCTGTGTCAAGTATTGGAACTCGAATGGTAAGCCCTCGAACGAGTTGCACAAGAATATCTCAACCCTCTTAACACGACCAACCTTCTCGGGGGTACAGCCCTCCATACGCTCCTCCCACAAGGTGACACCATTCCATCTGTTCATCGGAGTCGATGAGTCCCAGATGGTCCAACACTGCATTGTATTGACAATATTGAGCAGAGCCAACGAGTCGCCGGCACGAGTCTCAGGGATAATAGGCTCGGCAGCCTCCTGCGAAACCTTCAAGATATCGCTCTTCGAAACTGCGATACTATTGTCGGTAGGAACAAACTCGATATCTGCCAAACGCACCGATGCCGAGTTGTTGATTTTCCAATTGAAACGCACCTTAACCTCACGAGGGCGAATACCTCGGTCGAGGTTGTGCTGATAGGCATCGCCCAACTTCGATGCAGGCTCTCGGGAGATCCAATGCTGCGCACTCTGCGGAATCTTCACCTCGAATGGGAAGTTGCTCTTTACCACAACATCGAAGTAACGCTTGCCATACTCGGCAAACTTCTTCACCTCGACATTTGTTCTATCGACCTCTACACTATACTCGTAGCCCTTCTGGCTCACCTTGATACGCTGCTCCTTGTTGGTTGCAATATTGCGAATCGAAACTACCGCCTCACGAGGTTTGTCGGTTAGAGCCGAGTCGATAACGAAGTCGCACTCCACTGTTCCTCGGCCATTTGCCGGCGACACTGCAATCCAAGGGTTTGGATCACCATTCGACTGCATACCCACCGAAGCAACCCACTCGTCGCTCGACTGAATGCGTACCTTCTTGACGCCACCGTCGGCACCAATCTCAATCGTATTGACATCCGACTTAAAATCGACTATCTCGGGGTCGTTACACGCTACAACAGCCAATGCTGCCATAGCCAACACCAATGTATTATATCTTAACTTCATACTCTTCTTCCTCCGCTTTTACTCCAACATCACATCGCAGTTC
Organism: Alistipes sp.; assembly: GCA_017502025.1. Taxonomy (GTDB): domain Bacteria; phylum Bacteroidota; class Bacteroidia; order Bacteroidales; family Rikenellaceae; genus Alistipes. The sequence continues at coordinate 9,069 of JAFVVS010000147.1, forward strand.
AAGATGGTCTGCGTCTTATCATAATAGAGGATATAGGCGCCAACCTGCCAAGCATAGCAGATATCCGAGGCATCGAATACGATGTTCGGGTTATCGCTGATATCCAAATAGTAGCACAATGTCGAAATGGTATCGTCAATCACGCCCAAGTCATTCGAGCCGAGGTACAAGCCTCGCAAGCCCACATGCTGATAGATGCCCTGTGGCCACTCACGCAAACAACGCTCACCCTTCTCGTTGCGCTGGCTACGAACAGCCAAAACGGTCAAGCCCGTAACATCGAGCGGATTGAATGGGAACTCCTCGAAGCGGTTGAACGACAAATCGACACCATAGAGGTACGGCATATTGCCGGCGTGGAAGTCGTCAGGCAATCTCTTCAAATAGTTGTACGAGAAGTCGAACGACATATGATTTACCGCATTTGTGTGCGAGAAGCAACCCTTCTCAATCTTATCAATCTGGCAAGCACTTACCAAGATATACTCGAACGATGAGTTAGAGTCAGCAAATGCCTTCGGATACCTCTTCAATGGATTAACCGAGAGGGTTAAAGTCTTAACTTTGACACCCTTATACGAGCCATTCGACTCGCCCTCACAAATCTCACCATCTGCGGCTGTACCGATGTTGTTACCGGCAAAGCTCACCGAGTTCATCGTGTAGAGAGCGTTCGAATTGAAGATATTCGGCACCTTGGTCAGTTTATTGTAATTAACCGAGAAGGTCTCCACATCGTCATATCCGCAGAAGTAACCATCGTCTGCACGCTTCAAACCTGTAATCTGGTTATTGTCGAGGTAGAGCTGGATGAATGCCACCTCCTTGCCGAAGCCCTCGATCTCGCCCGAAATCTTGTTGAATGCCAAGTCGAGCAAGCCCATAGCCTCGAAACCTCCTCGGCTTGCGCCAAACCACGCCTTATCGAGTTTCGAGAGGTTGTTCTCACGAGCATAGAGAATCTCGATATTCTTGCGAGATGCACCCTTTGCCAATGCCTCAAAACCCTTCTCTATCTCCTCGCTCGACCACTGCTTATTGTTGGCGATATTCACCGAACGCAACAATGGCAGCTCTCCGATATGTGTTGGGAACTTTGTCATCTTCGGACAGTTGTAAATCTCCAACGACGAGAGCGACTCCAAGTGGATAATCGAATCGGGCAACTCAACGAGCTCACCATTTGCGATATTGAGCGTTTCGAGCTTGCGCAGACGACCAATCTCCTTTGGCAACGAAGTCAAACCGTTCTTCAATACGCCGTGGTTCATATCGAACTTGTGGATAGACTGCAAACCGCTCTTTCTATCGATAATATCCGACTCCTTTCCACCCTTCTCGTAGAGAGCAATTGCAGGCGAGGTCAAGCCCTTCTCCATCAATGCACGAGCGCAAGGCTCCGACATCTGAATTGCAGGGTGAATCGAGCGCAAGTATGCACGCTGGTCGTCGAGCAGAGTGCGCTGACGCTCTGCAAGCGAACGCTTCGTATCGAGCGATGGGTCGTACATAATATTGGTATCGTTGTGAGTACCAAGATAGAGCTCTATCAACTCCGAGAGCTGTCCGATAGCCGGCGACATATCGCCTCGGAAGCCAAAGTTGCTCAAATCTAGACGAGCAATACGGCCATTGGCATGCACCTGCACACCCGGCTGCTCGCACCACAAATCGACATCCTTGTTGAAATTCCAATTTACGCCACGCTGATAGTTCTCGCCGTCGTAGCTCCAATTCTCGCCATCGAGCGACTTCCAAATCTCGTACAAAGCGTAGTTATCCTTGATATACTCGTCAGATTCGTAGAGCGTAACCTTAACCTTTGTGTCGGTGGTCTTGTTGTCCGAGATTGCAAACTCCGTAAGAGCTGGATTATCATTCACCTCCAACACACCCGACGACTTGCTGCTTTTAGTCGTGTAGGATACAACACGATAGGTGTCGGCTTCGAGCGTGATAAGCGTATCGCACTCAATAGACGAAGTCTTATAGCCGTGAGCACCACTCTGATAGTCCTCCTCGTCGAAGTGCTGCGAGAACTTACAAGGGATGCTCTCCAAGAGGATTGCATCGCCAATGGTTGCATCGTTACGCACCTTTTTGACAGCAATATCCACATACTTAATCTCGTCGAAGGTGTATTCCGCAGTACGCTCGCCACGGGTAGGGATATTCTCGAAGTCGGAGAAGTCCTTAACCAACGAGAAGCGTACCTGACCACGAGCCGTAACATTTACCGTAACATCGTGGATGGTCAAACCTCCTGCAACAACCGAGAACTCACGCTTAGAGTTTGGTACAAAGCGAGCCAAAACCTTATCCTCTGCATCGAAGAGGATAACATTACCCAATTTGTAGTCGCCTGTGAGCAACTTCAACTTGTCGCTTCGCAAACCATACTCCGCAGTCGTAGCATTCGCTGCCGAGAGCACCAAGGTCTGGCGAATGGCACGATTATTTACATCGGTGAGATTGACCTCAATCTTGCAAGCCTCTGCCAAGTAGATATCGAACACATCGTCGGCACGAGTAGCCTTCGATGGCTCATACGACGCCTCCTTGTAGAGCTTAAACTGAACATATCCGTAGTCACGCTCGCACAAATCCACTGTATCGTTGGTTGTACAACCAACAGTGAATAACACGGCAAGCAGAGCTACCAATATGTCTAATTTCAAAAACTTTTTCATCTAAAATATATCTTTTCGCTTTATTCTCTTTTTCGGGAAACTACTACTTTGCATCAAGCACAAAGAGTATGCGGGCAAACTTACTGCCCTCGGCATCGCAGCAGAACAACTCGCACGAGCCGTTAGGTGCTTTAACATCAGCATTTGCACCCTCCTCAGCCTGAGGACGATAGCCGAGTAACACCTCGCCGGTAGTTGTATCCTTATAGAACTCCAACGCCTCCGAGTAGTTGAAGTGGTCGGCACCCATATCGTCTGTATTTACAATCATACCAAGTTCAAAGCCCGGGATGTTCAACGCCGCCTTTGCAGGGGTTGTCAGCAACGCCTCACGGGTATAGGTCAGGCGATACTGCGACTCAATACCCCACTCACTATTGTAGTCTGCATCGGTTGAGTTCAACTTCACAAGTGTCGCACCCTCGGCATTAGCGACCTCGGCATTTACGAAACTCACTGTGCCATCTGCACCAGAGCCACCATTGTCGGCAATCCAGTCGAATACGAGGTTGATAGTATAGCTGTGCATCTCGTTGCCTACTGCGCTGATATTCAAAACCTCCTCACGCATCAAGCTTGCAGCCGAAGCGCCATCAGCAAGGCGAACATACCAGATATCCGACGCCTCGTTATGCTCGAATACGAGGTTTTGAGTACCGCTGCCAAAACCGCCATACACCTCGTTGTAGCCCGAGAATTTCAATGCTGCGGCCTCGTAGTTTGTGGTAAGGATATCCGATGTTGGGAATGTCAAAGTGTAGGCAATTGCCGAGCCCTCGAAGGTTACGCCCTTCTCGGTTGCCAATGCAGGGTTTGCCAACTCCACCTTGGTCTCGACAACAACCTCGGCATTCGGATCGTAGAGGAAATAGACCGATACGACTGCATCGCCATTCTCATCCTCGATATTTACATAAGCCTCGTAGCCAACGCCCTCGGTGAATACGGCAGCGCTGCTCTTGTGGTTCATTTCCAAGCTGAACATACTGTAAGACTTGGTATTACCCTTGTCGTCGGTGATATTTCGCTTGAATGTGCGAATAGCGAGCCACTTCGACTCCTTGCCCACTGCAACGAAATTGCCGTCGGCATCCTTTGCATATACAACATAGTTGTAGAGCTTATCGAAGTCGTGTGCCACAACATAGTCGCCATACTGCGCCTCCGAAGCGTTCAAATAGCGCACGCTATACTTATTCGGAACATTTACGAAAGGTCCATTCTCGGGGTGTCCGTTCGAGATAAACCGTGTCAAAACATTCTCGAAACCCTCGGGAGCGGTGCCATATACATCGATTTCGTAAGGGGTAATCGGAATAGTCAATTTTGCGATGCTCTGTGTGTATTGACCGATTGTCATATCCACATTGAAGGCGATATCCTTTGCATAGCTCATAATGCCCTCACGCACATTCACGGTGATGGTGTGCTCGCCCGCCTCGCCATAGAATTGGGTGTCGGTCATATCGTTATAGGTAATCGACGCATATACTGCCGACTCGGCAGAGAGTACAATGCTCCACGCCTTGTCCACGGTAAAGGTTATATCATACGACTTGCCCGATTCCACGGTAAGTTCCTGCAACTCGGGGAATGTTGGTTTTGTAGGGGTATCATCTCCATTATTTGGAGTACAAGCAACGAACATCATTGCCACAACGCTCAATATTGCAAATATCTTTTTCATAATTTTTTTCTTGGCTATTAGCTATTGGCCATTAGCCATTAGCTTTTATAATTCTCAATTCTTAATTCTCAATTCTGCATTTTGCATTTATAGTCCTTCTCTCATTATCTCCTCGGCCTCCTCCTGCGACACCCATTCGAGGATGTTGTAGAAGTAACCGACATAACCAACCGTAGTAGAGAGGTCATTCACATACATCAGCACCCACAACTGCGCATACTTCTGACACGCATTGTAGTAGGATGCCTGCTCGGCACGAGGCGAGTGTGTTGCCAAAATTTTGCCATCGCCGTGCTGCATACCAAAGACAGTGTATTCGCTACCGATAACCTGATCTTTCTGCATCTTCAAGAGTGGCTCTGCCGGATTATCCTCGAAGGTGAGCAACACATCGTAGCCATTGTAGAACAAGTCATCCATAACGATGGTATTCTTGATAGACTTGTGCTTGTAGCACTTAACCAATCGCTGATACGAAGTATTTGGTCCCGGATAGCTATAAAGCAAGAGCGATGTGAGCAAGCAGTAGCGTGGATCCTGCTCCGTTCCGCCGAACTCGTTGATATCGAGTGGGCACGACTTATACATCACAACCTTTGTCTGGTCGGAGTTAGGATACATACCCCACTTCAAATCCTCGTGCATAACCAACTTCAAGGTAAAACCAAGCGAGTCGGCAGGCTCGATATTCTCGTAGTTGCCATATACCTCAACCTCGGTCGAGAGTTTGCCCGCAGGGATAGTAATGGTATTCGAGCCGAGGCGATAGTGGTATCCCTCGATAGCGTTGCTACCCTTATCGACCACCTCAACGGCATAGGTACGGTCGAAATTGCGTGCCACGGTAGATGACACCTGTACCTTGAACGGAGCGCCATCTGCCAAGACCATATTGGTAGAGAGCGAATCCGAAAACATCAGATACTCCTTGTCATTGTAGGTGGTATATTGCTCGTTACAAGCCACAAAGCCCGCAACGGCAACCATAGCCAAAATTATATTAAAAATCTTCTTCATACTCCTCTTTTTTAGTAGCCTGCATTCTGTTTAACATTAGAGCCCGGAGCCTCGACCTCGTGGCGAGGGATAGGCCAAACATACATATAGTCGTTTGCGGCCCTCTTGATACGGCTACCCTCCTCCAACGAGTTGGACTGCGGAGTACGCTCGAAGCCCTTGCCCTCGTTGTAGAGGTTGCCCCAACGCTTGATGTCGTGCAAGCGGTGACCCTCCATATAGAGCTCACGAACACGCTCCTCGGCGATGTTCTGCATAAAGTTTGACGACGACACGCTGATTGCGCCTGCACCCGAAGCGAAACGGCTCTCTCGCAATGTTGTCAAGTCCTTCGATGCTGCCGAGAAGTTTGGTGTTGCCTGACGGCAATACGCCTCGGCACGAATCAGATACTGCTCAGCCAAACGGAATGGCTTCGGCATCGAGACATGGTAGAGCTGGTACGAATTGATAAAGTCGCCATTTCCGTAGTACTTTACCAACAACGGCCAAACCAAGCCGTGTGCATAGCCCGTCTGTGCCTGCGAGAAGTAGGCGCTATATCGGTAGTCGTTCTGTGCATAGAGGTTCAACACCCACTGCGCAGGTACATAGTCAGGATAGAAGTTGGCATAGTCGTTCGTGAAGTTCAAGAACGCCGAGCCAATCATCGCACCAGGCGACTGCGGAGTAAGGCGCACACGCCAGATAACCTCGGTTGCGAGGTCGTAGTTCCACATATACTGGAAGAAACTCATTCCGTTGGTATATACGGTATTTGCAGCCGAGAGTGAGAATGCCTTATTATCGATCAACTTTGTCGAGTACTCGATTGCCTTCTCCCAATCCTGCATATAGAGTGCTACACGAGCGTGCAGAGCCTCTGCCAGAGCCTTCGTAGCGTAGTCCGACGAGTACATATCGTAGTCGCTATCGAGCAGCTCCTCAGCCTTTTTCAAATCCTCCAATACGAAGTGATACGAGTCGTACAACGAAGCACGCACTGCTGGTTCTGTCTTGGAGTAGTGCTTGCGCAACACCACGCCCATCTTATCCTTTGCCGTAGCCGGGTCGTACGCCTCGCAGTAGAGCTTCAAAAGCTCCGAATATGCCAACGCACGCAGTGTATATACCTCACCCGTATAGTAGTCGAGGCTTGTGAGTTTTGCGTCGTCGTAGGTATTTGCCTTAACGCCATCAACTCTTTCGAGGAAGAAGTTACAGTTCGAAATTACGCTGTAAAGCGATGCATAAACGCTCTCAACCTCCGAGGTTGTCGAACGAATCTGCCACAACCAGAACGAGCCGTATTGGTTGCTGTAACCATCGATAGCATAGACCATATCCGCCTGAATATCGGGGAGTACGGTCAAGTAGCCATTGTGCAACGAGCCGCTCTTGAACATCGAGTAGATACCCGTAACGAGTTGCTCTGCATCCTCGTAGGTATGCATAGCCTTCTCCTCCAAGATGGCCGAGCCCGGATACTTATCCAAACACGAGGTTGCCAACACGAGTGTTGTCGCTGCAACCATCCACACCTTTATGTTATATATAATACTCTTCATCATAGCCATTAGAAAGTTATATCAAGACCAAATGTGTATTGACGAGCCATTGGATATTGCGCCTGATATACATTGGCAGTACCCTCAGGGTCCAATCCCGAGAACTTGGTGAAGGTCAGAGGGTTCTGCACCTGCGCATAGAGTCGCAAGCCCTGGAACACCTTGCTCTTCTTCAACATCGACTGCGGGAACGAGTACGAAAGCATCACATTCTTCAAACGAAGGAACGATGCATCCTCCAACAATCGGCTGTCGAACTCGGTATATACGCCGTGGCGAGGAATATCGGTGATATCACCCGGCTTCTTCCAGCGGTCGAGCAAGCGAGCCGACTGGTTGTAGTTCATAAAGCGACCATTCGACTCATCGAAGTAGCGGTCGTTGTTGAGCATCCAGCGGTCTGCTACCCACGAGAACTGCGCACTCAGCGAGAGCCCCTTCCACGACAAAGCGGTTCCGAAACCTCCCTGCCAAGGAGCGATGTAGCTCTTGCCTACGAGCACCTTATCCTCGTCACGCAACTCGTTGGTAATCTTGCCGTCGGCGGTGTACCACAAGGCATCTCCGTTTGCAGGATTTACACCTGCATAGCGGTTGATGTAGAACTCGCCGAGAGGATGACCAACCACAAGTTTGGTGTTGGTATTCGCCATTTCGTACTCGGTAACGCCATTATAGAGCGAAACTATGCGGTTGCGGTTGTACGAGAAGTTCACATTTGCAGTCCAGAGGAAATCCTTTGCCTGAATGAGCGTACCCTGCAAATTAACCTCGACACCGACATTTGTCATTGTACCGACATTATCCCATTTGTAGCCAAAGCCCGAAGTCGAATATGGGAGTGGCACCTGCATCAACATATCCGAGGTGCGCTTGTAATAGACCTCGGCATCAACGGTCAAGCGATGCCAAAAGCCGAAGTGCAAAGCGAAGTTCGAGGTCCAAGGACGCTCCCAACGCAACGACTCATTACCAGGTTGTGCTAAGAGCATACCTGCATCGCCACCATAATCGACACCTCCGCCAACGAGAGCCAAATGCTCGTAGTTAGGAATCGAGGAGTTACCCGAAGTACCTGTCGAGAGTGCCAACTGTGCGTGGGTAAGCCAATGGCGTGACGACTCCATAAACGCCTCGTCACGCAAGCTCCACATAAAGCCCAACGACCAGAAGCCTGCCCAACGATTCTTCTTACCGAAGCGTGAAGAGCCATCGGCACGCACCGAGAACTCGGCAAAGTAGCGGTTGTCGTAGTTGTACTCGCCACGACCGAAGAACGACAAGAAGCCATAGTCCGAGTCGGTGGTGTCGCTCCACGATGTTACACGAGTACCCGACGATACATTTGTCAGGAAGTCGTTATTCTGACCCTCTGCCAAGAGGCTGAATGCCTCGTAGTGGTAGGAGATACCCTCCTGACCCACGAGGAAGTTGAAGTTGTGCTTATAGTCCTTCGTAAAGCGGTAATTCGCAGTATTTGTAATGGTGAGCGAGCCACCATCGGTCGAAGAGCGTGATGCAGAGCCCTGACCCTGATTTGGAAGGTAGCTCGGATACGACAGGCCAAAGCCTGTTGTATGCGAGTAGTCGACAGCCAACTGCGAGCGCAACGAAAGACCCTCGATAGGGGTTGCCTCGGCGAAGAATGTCGAGAGGAGCTTATACTTCTTGAAAGTTACAGGGTTGTTCTGCTGCCACTCGATAGGGTTTTGACCAATACCCTTCCACGAGCCATCGTTGATTGAAGCCAACGAGCCATCAGCCTTGTATGGCGAGTAGTATGGCAACATAAATCGTGCAGCCGAGATTGGGGTTACGAGTGTATAAGAGCCCTCATCTGCCTGCTGAATCTGCTGGTAGTTGAGCATTGTATTAGTGCCGAGTTTGAGCCAGCGAGCAGCCTTACGCTCCAAGTTTGCACGGAACGAGAATCGAGCGAAGCCCGAGCCGAGAGCCGTACCCTCCTGATTGTAGTAGCCACCCGAAACATAGTACGAAGTCTTATCGTCGGCACCCGAAATCGAAAGTTCGTAGTTCTGCAACAGAGCCGCCTGCTTATAGACCTCGTCGAGCCAGCAGATGTCGGTCTTGCCCAAGAGGTCGTAATCCTTACCCTCGGTCAAACCAACCTCCTTCTCGTACTGAATACGCTCGGCGGTGTTCATCAAGTCCCAATTATTACCGGCAATCTCCGAGAAACCGAGCTGCATACGATAGTCGATACGAGGGCGGTCTGCCTTCGCTCCACGCTTGGTGGTAATAACGATAACACCGTTCGCTGCACGAGCACCATAGATTGAGGTCGATGCCGCATCCTTCAACACCGACAACGACTCAATGTCGGCAGGATTGATTGCGTTGAAATCGCTACTCTCGATAGGCACTCCGTCCAAGATGTAGAGCGGCGATGTTCCCGAGTTGATGGAATTGACACCTCGGATGGTCATCTTTGCCGAAGCACTCGGCTCACCCGTAGAGGACATAACCGAAAGACCTGCCACCTGACCCTGCAAGGCCTGGTCGAAGGCTGCGGTAGGAGTATCGGTGATATTCTCCATCTCAACGGCCGAAACAGAGCCTGCAACAGTACCCTTCTTACGCACACCGTAAGCGATAACCACAACATCGTCAATCGACTCGCTCTCGCTCTGCATTGCGAGGTTGTAGGTAACCTTGCTGTTGCCCGCAGGCACCATCCACTCTACCGAGCGGTAGCCCAAATAGGAAAATGAAAGTTTTGTACCCGCTTCGACTTTGATGGTGTATGTTCCATCAAGCAGCGTCGTAACACCCTGCATCTTTTCGGTGACGACAGCTACTCCAATCAGCGGCTGCTTATCCTCTGCCGAGGTAACAACACCGCTTACGGTAACAACAGCACCGCTCTGCGCAAATGCAAAAGTCGGCACCATTGCAAACGCAAGGAGCAAGCAGGTTAGTAATGAATTAAAATGTCTTCTTAACATAGCGGCGCAAAGGTAATATTTTACTATGTAAATAACAAAATTCTGCCATAAAATATTTTATTCGCCATTATGCATATTTATCCATTTATTCGAATATACCTACGAGAGGACATTCTGTCCGTTATTCGATAAATTTGGTAATGTAAAATAGGTGATATAATTTGTCGGTTTGGGAATTTTTACTTATCTTTGTAAAAACATTCCTACGCTTAAAGATTATGACAGAGGATTTATATGCTGATATTCGTCCCTACAACGACGACGAAATCCCAGCTGCGTTGGAGCGCATAGCTAACGACCCCGCATTTGTGCCGGCAGTCAATTTTGCCTTCCCCGATGCCGATATGGAGCGCATCAGAGAGGTTGTGCGCACCTGCAAAACCGTAGATCAGATGCAGGAGCGTGTAATGATTAGCATCATCCGCCGCATCATCGAAACTTCGGTCGACAACTTCACTTGGTCGGGACTCGAAAATATCGAACGAGGCAAAGGTTACCTCTACATTTCGAACCACCGAGATATTACGCTTGACTCATTCTTCTTGCAATACACACTCTTCTCCAATGGTATGCCTACAACGGCTACTACATTGGGTGACAACTTGTTACGCTCGCAGTTTATTATCGACATCTGCCGTATAAACCGTGCCGTGCGTGTAATTCGCAAGACCGATGATATTTCGCCACGAGAGTTCTTGCTGAACTCGCAGCACCTCTCCGAGTATATCCGTTGGTACATCTCGCAGGGTAAGTCGATGTGGATTTCGCAGCGCAATGGCCGCACGAAGGATGGTATCGACGCTACCGATCAGGGCGTTTTGAAGATGTTGAGTCTGAGTGGCCCGAGCGACTTCGTTGAGAATTTCAGCGAGGTAAGCATCGCTCCTATCGCTATCTCGTACCAGTACGAGCCGTGCGACATAAAGAAGGCTATCGAGACCACCGTTCAGCTTATGGGTGAGAACTACCAAAAGGGCAAAAACGAGGATGTAAACAGCATTCTCTACGGTATCCGAATGCCGAAGGGAGATGTGAATATCACCATCTGCGAGCCTATCACAAAGGAGGAGTTGGAGATGTGCGCACAGTTGCCAAAGGCGGAGGCTTACCGCACACTCAAAGAGATTATCGACAATCGCATCTACAAGAACTATAAGTTGCACGATACCAACTACATAGCTCACGATATCCTGCACCGAAGCAAGCAGTATGCCGAGCACTACACCCCTGCGGCATTCAAGGCATTCAAGGGTCGTATGGCGTATGCAGAGGCTCGATTTATGGAATACGGTCTCGATATCAAAACTGCTCGAAAGGTCTATCTCGGAATCTACGCCGGACCGGTGGATACCAAGATATAATTGAGAGTTGAAAGTTGAGAGTTGAGAGTTGAGAGTCAAATAGGCTCTCAATTCTTCTTTTTTAGCGTTTTGAATGACAGTATGTGCCACGAAATTGCTGTGGCAAGTAGTGCCATCAAAGCCTGTGCCCACCACCACTCATCGACCACCGCAAAGATACAGTAACCGATGGTGAGCCAGACAAGCGACACTGAAATAATCTTGACACGAAGAGGTATGGCACGATATTCTCGGAAGTTGCGGATATATTCGCCAAAGACTTTGTGATTGATAAGCCACTCGTAGAGCGACGGCGACGCCTTGACCCACGCAGCAGCCGACAGAAGCAGGAATGGAGTAGTTGGCAGCATAGGCAAGAAGATACCCAAGATACCCAACACAAGCGAAACCGAGCCTACTATGATTAAAAATATTCTCATTGCATGGCAAATATACAAATATTTATTATATTTGTAGGACAAATAATGAATCTAATATAAAAGTATATAGAAATATGAATAAAATTGGAATCTGCTGCGACCACGCAGGCTACGACTTGAAAGAGTTTTTGACAGGCTACCTCTCGGCAAAGGGCTTCGAGGTATTCGACTTTGGTTGCCACTCGGAGGAGAGTTGCGACTACCCTGACTTTGCCCACCCTATGGCAAATGCATTGGAGGCAGGCGAGTTCCCTCGTGCTATCGGCATCTGTGGCTCGGGCGAGGGTATGGCTATGACGCTAAATAAACATGCAAAAGTGCGTGCTTCGCTCTGCTGGATTCCCGAAATAGCCCATATGACACGACTCCACAACGATAGCAATGTTTTGGTCTTGCCGGCACGCTACATCTCGAACGAGGAGGCTATCGCCATTCTCGATGAGTGGCTCACAACCGAGTTTGAGGGCGGTCGCCATGAGCGTCGAGTTGCAAAGATTTAGTTTGGATAAGCAAACTAACAAAAAAGAGTGTGTCCAAAAAGTTTTGGACACACTCTTTTTTATTAGACAACTTCGTTTTATATTACTTCAATATTATTGTACAGTTGTCCAAACTCTCTATAATGGCAAGGGATTCAACATGTATGCCTCTGCCTCGCAACTCTTCGCCTCCACTCTGAAAACCCTTCTCGATAAGAAATCCCATACCCTCTAATTTGGCACCTGCCTGCTCAACCAAGTCGATAATACCCAAAGCAGCATTGCCATTTGCAAGGAAATCGTCAATAAATAGCACCCTATCATCTTTGGTCAGATAGTCGCTACTTACACAGACCGAATAAGAGCGATTCTTTGTAAAAGAGAAGACTTCGGTTACCAACATATTCTCCATCGTGCTTGGCACCTTCTTCTTCGCAAACAGTACGGGCACATTCAGATAGTCACCAACCATAATAGCCGGAGCAATACCACTCGCTTCGATGGTAATTACCTTGTTAATCTTATGCTCAGCAAATCGTCTTGCAAGCTCTTTTGACATTTCGCGCATAAGCATAGGGTCCATCTGATGGTTAATAAAGTTATCAACCTTCAAAATTCCGCCCGGAAAGCACTTTCCCTCTCTCAGAATACGCTCTTTAAGCAACTTCATACAGAAAACGATTTTTTATTTTGAAGCCCTTTTTCTATCGATTTCATTAAGAAGAATTTTTCTCAATCGCATCGACTTCGGTGTCACCTCAACATACTCGTCTTCCTTGATATACTCCAACGCCTCTTCGAGCGAGAAGATTTTTGGAGGTACGATGACAGCCTTATCGTCGGAGCCCGATGCACGCATATTGGTGAGCTGCTTTGCTTTGCAGACATTCACCGTAATATCGTTGCTACGGGTATGCTCGCCAATAACCTGTCCCATATAGACCTCCTCCATTGGCGAAATGAAGAAGCGACCTCTATCTTGCAGTTTATCAATCGAATAGGCGTATGCCGTACCTGTCTCGGATGCGATAATCGAGCCGTTGGTACGCATATCTATCTCGCCCATATATGGCTCGAAAGCACGCAAGCGGTGCGACATAATAGCCTCGCCCGCAGTGGCGGTAAGCATATTCGAGCGCAAGCCGATGATACCTCGTGAAGGGATATCGAACTCCAAGCGGGTGCGACCATTTGCCGACTCCATATTTGTAAGGGTTCCCTTGCGACGAGTTGTAAGTTCGATAACTGTACCGGCACACTCCTCCGGGCAATCTACGGTCATCTCCTCGACAGGCTCACACTTCACGCCGTCAATCTCCTTAATAATAACCTTTGGCTGACCCACCTGCAACTCGTAGCCCTCACGACGCATAGTCTCGACCAACACCGAGAGGTGCAACACGCCACGACCAAACACCACAAACGAGTCGGCATTCTGTCCCTGCTCGACACGCAAAGCCAAGTTGCGCTCCAACTCGCTATCGAGACGATCCTTGATATGGCGTGAGGTTACAAACTTACCCTCACGGCCGAAGAATGGCGAGTTATTGATAGTAAAGAGCATCGACATCGTAGGCTCGTCGATTTTGATTGGAGGGAGTGGCTCGGGGTTCTCTGCATCGCAGATTGTATCGCCAATCTCGAAACCCTCGATACCCACAATAGCGCAAATCTCGCCACACTCCACCTTCTCGACCTTCTTCTTGCCAAGTCCATCAAAGACCATCAAATCCTTAATCTTGGTCTTAACCAATGTCTTGCCGTCACGCTTTGCAAGGGTTACATTCTGACCATTTACGAGCGTACCACGAGTAAGTTTTCCCACTGCGATACGACCAATATACGATGAGTATTCGAGTGATGTTACAAGCAACTGCGGAGTACCCTCGACGGTTGCCGGCTCGGGAATTTCGTCGATAATAGCGTCGAGCAACGGCACGATGCTATCGGTCTTCTCGTTCCACTTGTGCGACATCCAGCCCTGCTTTGCCGAGCCGTAGATGGTCTTATAATCGAGCTGCTCCTCGGTTGCATCGAGTGTGAACATAAGGTCGAAGACCTGCTCATTCACAACCTCGGGGCGACAGTTCGGTTTGTCGACCTTGTTGATTACTACGATTGGCTTTTTGCCGAGCGAGAGCGCCTTCTGCAACACAAAGCGTGTCTGTGGCATAGTTCCCTCGAAGGCATCGACCAACAAAAGCACTCCGTCGCACATATTCAACACTCGCTCCACCTCGCCACCGAAGTCGGCGTGTCCCGGGGTGTCGATAATGTTGATTTTATAGTCCTTATAGACTACCGATACATTCTTCGAGAGGATGGTAATACCACGCTCACGCTCCAAGTCGTTGTTGTCGAGTACCAAATCACCTGTCTTCGATGGCTCACGAAGAAGGTTGCCCGCCATAATCATCTTATCGACCAAGGTGGTTTTGCCGTGGTCGACATGGGCGATAATTGCAATATTGCGCAGTTTTTGCATACGAAAACTCTAATTTTTCCTAAATAACGCACAAAATTACTAATTATAATCGAAAAATTGCTACTTTTGTAGAACTAATCGTTAGGAAATTTATGGTTGAGCAGATAGATGTTACGGGAGGTAGCCGTATATACATAGGTAATGCGGAGCAGTTGTTGAAGGAGATTTTGCCCGAAAAACGAGTAATCGTAATCTCGGATAGCAATCTCGACCGCACCCACCACGACCTTATTGCACCCTATGAGCATATTCTCATTGGCTTGGGCGAACAGGCAAAAAGCCTTGTAACGCTCGACGAAATCTATCGCCAACTCATAGAACTCGGTGCCGACCGTTCAACCTTTATTCTCGGTATTGGCGGAGGTATCGTAACCGACATAGCAGGCTTTGTCGCTTCGACCTATATGCGTGGTGTGGAGTTCGGCTTCATCACCACCACCCTACTCGGCTCGGTGGATGCCTCGGTGGGCGGTAAGAACGGAGTGAATGTCGGAGGTTTCAAGAATATGGTGGGTACATTCTCGCAGCCAAGCTTCGTAATCTGCGATGTTGCTCTACTCCACTCGCTCCCTAATCGAGAGTTCCGTGCAGGCTTGGCAGAGGTTATCAAAACCGCCATATTGGGCGACGAGGAGTTGTTCGAGAGGTTGGAGCAGACCTCGTTTGAGGAGTTGCGCCAAAACGATGAACTGCTCAGCGAGATTATCATTCGCTCGGTGAAGGTCAAGGCTTCCGTAGTTGCCGAAGATGAGCGAGAGGGCGGTCGTCGTCGCATACTCAACCTCGGACACACAATAGCTCACGCCATCGAGAAATGCACATCGAAGTTCTCGCACGGCGAGGCGGTAGCGACAGGGCTTTTCCATATCACAAACACATCACTTTCGCAAAATAATATCGCCGAGAGCGATGCCAAGCGCATATTTACACTACTGAGTAGGTATGGTTTCGACACCTCGCTGCCCATTGAGCGCAAGCAGTTGTTCGATGCCATAAAGGGTGACAAAAAGCGTAACGGCAATGCCCTACACATCATTCTTCCGACCGCAATAGGCGCAGTCGAAGACAGACTCATCTCGTTCGAGGAGTTGGAGTCTTTACTCTAAAATTTAAGAATTGAATCAAGGCGAGATTGCACATCTCCAAGAGGGTCCTGCGGAATGCGTAGCGACTTATTGCGTCGTTGCTGACCGCCAAGGCTGCGAAGGTTGTAGGTAAATCGTGCCAAGTAGGTACGACCAAGCACCGTATTGTAGCGCAATTGCGAGTAGTTCGTAATCACATAGCGACCAAACGAAGTGTTTTGATTAAGCACATCATTCACACACAACTCCACCTCGCCAAGACCATTCAGCACCTTCTTGCCAATCGAGATATTCCACAATGTAAACATATCGTTGAAGTTGTGGGTAAAGACCATAAAATGGGTGAAATTCACAGACGAAGTAATAGTAAAGCCCAACGGTAACACCGCCTTGATATTACCTCGCACATAGTGCATAAAGTACTGATTATTAAAGTTGGACAGAGTACTATTGTTGTAGCTGTAATTGCCTCGCCAAGTGACTGTAAAATCGACATTTTCGGAGATATTGCTACCAAGCGTAACCTGTGCATAGGCGTTGGCATTGTGCATCATAACATTCTCACCTCGCACCGAGAAGCGACCATTTTCGTCGATAACCGGAATATTGTTCTTGGCAAGCAACTCGCCATCGACAATCTCCATTGGGACATTCGAGAATGTACCACCCAGCACAAAGTTCAAGTTCGAACGGATATGTTTCAGAGGCAAGCCCAACGAAGTGCGGAATTCGCTCGACCAATAGCCGTCGAGATTAACCTGCTGCGAGAGTTGCATAGGGGTATATTTCGCATAATGGACCGTGCCGTCGGGCAGAATATAGTCGGGCAGCTCAATCTTTCCGGGCTCGTAGATAATCTTCGTACCCATATATTTATCCACATACTCCGCCTTTGCCATAACCATAAAGGTTGTACCGAAGCGTGACGACACATTCGTATAGCGAATAAATGCATTATGCTCCTGTGCAGGCACCAAGTCGGGATTTCCGACCGAGAGATACGACGAGTTATTTACATTATAGACATCGTTCAAGTTCCAAAGGCCCGGCACTCGCATCTTCGAGTTGAGTGCCATACGAAGGCTATGCTTTCCGCTCGAAGCTATATTCAGCGTAGCATTGTAGAGGTAGTTGTGGAAGCGACGAGCCACCGTTGCATTCTCCGTAGCCCACAAATTGGTGGTCGAGAGTTCGGTATTGCGATAGCGCAAGTTTAGCGAGAACCACTTCTTGCCCTTGCCGTAGCGCATACCCAGGCTCGCCTCGTGGAAAAGGTATGTTCCCTCATACGAGGAGGAGCTCTTCGGCTTAATCTTCTCCATCAACTCCTCGTAGGTATTGTCGGTCGTGTAGTTCAGCACATCACGATCACGCAGCTGGATCTGGAAGTTGTACGACGCATTTACAGTTACATAGCGACCTATCCTATCTCGGTAGGTCGGCTCCACACGGAAGGTTTCGATATGCTGTCGGGTGGTATTGCGAGAGAAGGTGTATTTATTCTGCTCCCATCGCTCCGCCTCGGTTGCCAATGGGCCCGAGTAGGAGGAGTAGTTGCGCCAATTATCGCTCTCATTGTGCGAGAGGTTTGCCACAATAAGCAGATTTCGACCATGTTTCAAAAACTTGTAAGAGTACTGCGCATACAATCCCGCATTGTGCGAGATAGAGCGACCCTCGTTGTAACTTGGATAGTAGCGCACGCCCGACTCCGAGCCCGGCAGACGCATAGAGGTCGTATCCTGACTATTTATCGAAAAGTTGTCGGTATAGCGATAGGTAGGAGTCAGGTAGAGGCGTTGACGCTTTGCCACCTTCCACTCCAAGCGACCACGAAAACGAAAGTTGAGATTATTCGGGTTGGCGAATTGGTCGTAGTGAATGGTATCTATCTTCGACGGAGCATTATACCAACGATCTATCGTGAAGTTGTTGTGCGAGTTGTTGTGATTGAAGAATACATTTCCGTCGAACTTCGCCCTATTGCGCTTACCCCATCTATCCGAATAACTTATGGCGAAAATCTCCGATGCAGCAATTCCCGATTGGCGATTTACCGAGAATGAAGAGGAGGCATTTGTGCGGTTTGTTGAGCCCGACATCGAAATACCCTCATCCGAGAGGTTCTGCTTATTGAGGTTATTGACCAGCGCCATAACCGTAAGGCGCATATCATCCCTAAACACATTCATCGCTCCTCCCACCGAGTAGCGACCGACAAGTTTGTCGTCATAGACACCCATCTGCGAGCGAGCCGGTGTTCTATCATTGCCCAAGCCTCCCGCAGCGTGCATCTTTCCAAATTCGCTATGCGAGAGCGAGCCCTTTGTAATGATATTGATAACCTTACCGCCATTACCATCATCCACACCCGTAATCTGCGACGCCTCGCTCATTCGGTTATAGACCTCGATACTCTCGACCGCCTGTGCCGGAATACTCTGCAACACCTGTTGGATATTTCCTCCGAAGAACTCCTTGTTATCGACATATATCGCCGTCACACGCTCACCCTGAGCCTCGATTACGCCATTATTGATGGATATACCCGGCAGCTTTCGTAGCAGTGTTTCGAGTTCGGCATCGGCAGTTACCTTGAACTGCGAAGCCTTATATGATAAGGTATCGCCCATAATCTGGGCACGAGGTACGACAACCTCCTTAACTACCAAGCCGACATCTATCGCACCCTGCTGCATCGCCATATCGCTGAGATTGACGGGCAGAGCATCGACCTTGAAGTTGCGGACATACTCTTTATAGCCGAGGAATGTAGCGGTGAGCTTATACTCTCCTCGTGGCATAGGAGGTGTTTTGAAGTAGCCACCATAACCGGTGGTGTAGTGCCTACGGAAGAGCGAGTCCTTTGGCGAGGTGACCTCTACAATGGCACCTACAACTCCCTCTTTCGTTTCGGCATCGAAAAATCGGCCACTAACCACGGCACTCTGTCCCCACGCCACAAGGCAGGAGAAAAGTACAACAAAGAGGGTTAGCAGACGGCGCATACGCAAAATGCAAAATTAAAAATGCAAAATGCAAAATTAAATTCTTAAAGGCTATTAGCTCTTAGCCATTAGCTCTTTTTAATAAAAGGGGGCATTCAGAGTTTGAACACCCCCTCAAATGGCATTATTAAAAATTGTATAACGAGAGGAATTTTAAGGCTTGCAAGGCGTTGAGCCCGCAGCATACTTGGCGTATGTGAGGAGCTCAACGACCGAAGCGTAACGCAAAAATTACCTCGTTAGACGGTTTTTATTTTAGTCCTCCAACTTCGCAGCCAAGAACTCACGGTTCAAGCGAGCGATGTGAGCGATGCTGATCTGCTTTGGACACTCTGCCTGGCAAGCACCTGTGTTGGTACAGTTACCAAAGCCCAACTCATCCATCTTAGCAACCATAGCCTTTGCACGGCGAGCGCCCTCAACTCTACCCTGTGGCAACTTCGCAAGCGAAGATACACGAGCAGCAACAAAGAGCATTGCCGAACCATTCTTACAAGTTGCAGCACAAGCACCACAACCTACGCAAGCAGCTGCGTCCATCGACTCGTCAGCATCTGCCTTCGGAATTGGAATAGCGTTTCCGTCAGGTACCGAGTTGGTACGCACTGAAACGAAACCTCCCGCCTGCAAAATCTGGTCGTAAGCCGAACGATTTACTACGAGGTCCTTGATTACAGGGAATGCTGCCGAACGCCAAGGCTCAACGGTGATGGTTGCACCATCCTTGAACTGACGCATATAGATCTGGCAGGTAGTTACCGCCTGCGATGGGCCATGTGCGTGGCCGTCGATGTGCAACGAACACATACCGCAGATACCCTCACGGCAGTCGTGGTCAAATGCCACAGGCTCCTCGCCTTTGTGTACGAGGTCATTGTTCAAGATATCGAGCATTTCGAGGAACGAGGTGTCCGAAGATACATTCTCAACCTTGTACTCTACGAATTTACCCTTAGAGTGAGCGTCTTTCTGACGCCATATTTTCAATGTGAAATTCATAATTGTTTCTTTCTTAAAAATTCAACGCCAAAAATTAGTCCTTGTAGTTACGCTGTGCACGGTGAGTGAACTCATAAGTGAGATCCTCCTTTGTCAACTCAGGAGCCTCGTTCTCGCCCTTGTACTCCCAAACTGCTGCGTATGCAAACTCGTCGTCGTGACGGAGTGCCTCGCCCTCCTCGGTCTGGTGCTCCGAACGGAAGTGACCACCGCACGACTCCTCACGATTGAGAGCGTCACGAGCCATCAACTCACCGAGTTCGAGGTAGTCAACCAAGCGCAAAGCCTTCTCCAACTCAACATTGAACGAGTCGGCAGTACCTACAACCTTAACATCTGCCCAGAACTCCTTGCGAAGTGCCTGAATCTCAACGATAGCCTTCTCCAACGACTCCTTGGTACGAGCCATACCCACATTGTTCCACATAATAAGACCAAGACGCTTGTGGATATCGTCTACCGACTGCTTACCGTTAATCGAGAGCAACTTCTCGATCTTAGCCTTAACAGCCTTCTCTGCCTCGTCGAAAGCAGGAGTTGCGGTCGATACCTTCGGAGCCTGAATCTTCTTCGAGAGGTAGTCACCGATAGTGTAAGGCAATACGAAGTAACCATCAGCCAAGCCCTGCATCAATGCCGAAGCACCGAGACGGTTAGCACCGTGGTCAGAGAAGTTAGCCTCACCGATAGCGTACAAGCCAGGGATTGTAGTCATCAAGTTGTAATCAACCCAGATACCACCCATTGTGTAGTGAACAGCAGGGAAGATCTGCATGGGCTGCTCGTAGGGGTTCACGTCGGTGATCTCCTCGTACATATCGAAGAGGTTGCCATAACGCTGCTTGATGATATCCTTACCCAGACGCTCGATAGCGGTCTTGAAATCGAGGAATACTGCCAAACCGGTCTCGTTCACACCGAAGCCGGCGTCGCAACGCTCCTTAGCGGCGCGTGATGCAACGTCACGGGGAACCAAGTTACCGAAAGCGGGGTAGCGACGCTCCAAGTAGTAGTCGCGATCCTCCTCGGCGATCTGTGAAGGCATCTTTGTGCCCTTGCGGATAGCCTCAACATCCTCCTTCTTCTTCGGAACCCAGATACGACCGTCGTTACGCA
>JAFVVS010000148.1 GCA_017502025.1 Alistipes sp.
TAAACCTCTGTCTTCTTCGTCGAGTTGGCGAGAAGTTTCTTGACTTGACCGTCCGTGAGTTCGTAGAAGTACGGCTTCGCCGTAGGGTCGTCTACGAGATTGAATCGGATACTTGAATCCGAGGTTGCTGGAAGTCTATACATCGTATCGCTTAACCTAAAATCGGTGTGGCGACCTTTGTTTTCGACAAAGCCATTCCGTTTATACCACTTCTTCAACCTCTCGTAAGTGCCGTATTCTCTTGTGGGAGTGAGAGTAATAATTTTGCCCTCTCTATCTGCATATTCGATGAGGTCATCAAGGAAGGCTTGACCGATTCCTTGACCTCTTGACGATTCTTTCAAGACGATGTTATGGAGTTTGATTTGGTTTCCGTTCTCGCTAACAAAGAGATATTTTGCGTAAGGCTTATACTTCTCCTCGATATAATCGAGCGACGCTCGGTCTTTTTTAAGGGAGAATTTGATTTCTCCACGCTCCAAGCCGTACTTCGATAAGTCAATATCTCCGCCTTCTCTTTCGATAGGGTCAATACCAAAATCTGCAAGAATTTCTCTCACATCGTTGTCGTCAAGGATTCTCGTTACTTTCATAGCGCCGGTAATAAACCAGGGAACGGTGGAGGGGTCGGGGTTGGTTCGATATTGATAATAGCCGTCTACCGGGAGGCGAGGAAGTCCGGCGTAAGCGTGGCGGAATTTGCCGTCCGGGGTGTAGCCGTAAGACATCGCCTCTTCTTGATAGTTGACATCGGCGGCAATTTCGCATTCCGCCCACACAAAATCCCTCGGAAAAAGTTCCTTTTTCCCGGTTTCTGGATTCAACCTATTGAACTGTGTCGCCTTCGGATATTCTCCTAAATGCCAGCCTGGCCGAAAAGCGAGAGTTCCGCTTCCGCCTTGTGTTCCTTTTCCACCAGCCTTAACTTGTGGTCTACCGGTTTTTGATGTTCCGGCGGATTGTCCGATGTCTGCGTCAAGCCACACACCTATCGGTGTAGGTTCGCCGTTGGGGTTTGCAACCATAGGAGGATAGAGTCCGCCGTTTTTGGCAAAGAACACCTTGTACGCTTTAATCGTCTTTTTGGGAGGTTCTTTGGTGCGTAGAGAAAAACGAACACTTTCGTCGCCGTTATCAAATCGGCCGGCCGTATTGTCCTCGAACGCTCGGAATCTCATATCGAGTTTTGCCTTCTCTTGGAGAATCTTTACAAACTCGATAAATTGCGCTGCGGTAAACTTGTCATTGAATCCAGAATATCCGAAGGATTGGTTTCTTCCGGTTGCAATTTGAGAAGTCCATTCGACGAATTGAGCAACAAAACGAGCAAAGACTTCGTTCTTTGATTGCGTGTATTCGCTCGATATGCTACCGCTATCGGAGATATTATCCACAAAAACGAAGAAGTTTTTAACCCATTGTTTAACTTCTTCGTCGGTAATGAGGTCGAAGTTTGTACGACCTTCCGATAATCCGTTGTTGGTTCTCGAAGAGGAATCTCTTCCTACAAAGCGCCAAACATCACGCTGCCATTGGTGGTCTATTGCGTGTCCGATTTCGTGCGATACCGTGTTTTGCCCGGCGCCGCCACGAACCCTTACCGTTCGGTCTCCGTCGGAATAAGTACCTCGGACGCTACCTTTTTCAAAGTTTGCGCCAAAGATAAAGTTGATTCCGGTGTAGTCGATGTGCGTATCAAGCGCAAGCATAGTGTTCGCTATGTAACGGCGCTCGTATTCCGTACTTCTTCCTTCGATATTTCCTACAAGAGAAGCAAAATCTTCCTCGGAGACGGAGGAGTTATAAAGGTAGGACGAATTTTCGATACCCGTCCACATATTTGAAAAAGCAACTCCGCTATTGAATCGTTGAGACATTTCACGAGCCTTCGACGAATAGTTCGCCCAGGAACGAAGGTTTTTATTGAGTTCGGTTTGCGTTATACCGAGAGCCTCAACCGCTCCTTTGTTGTGAGCAAAAATAAGGATTCTCGCTCTTGCTTGCATAACCTCTTGGCGATTTGCGTTTGTTACCTTTTGCTTTGCCACCTCGTACAACTTCTTTGCCTCATCGACCTTTTGGGGAGCAAAAAAGCGACTATCTTCGCCTTCGATGTTTTCGGAGATATTCAAGCGGACGGCTTGTTTTTTGTTATTTCCGCCGTTCAATGCTCCGTCTTGGTAGGCTTCGATAATATCCTCGGAGTAAATATCTCCGTCAATTAAAGCCGGAATATTGTTGAGGTATTTTTCTTGAATGAGATATTCGTTATCCACATACATAGCGACTTCGGACGCTCCGACAAGTTCGAGCCAATGCTCGGCGTTTTTATAGATAGGAGTGTCCTCGTATTGATTCGGATTTACGATTCTGTAAATCCTCTCAATCATCTGTTTGCAAGTCGCCATATCCATAGCGGAAGCGATAAGTTTGCCGTGTTCTGTTTCGTAGAACGCTTCGTCGTGGTGTAAATTGAAGCGAATATCCGAATCGCTTACTCTTCCGTTATCTGCATTTTCGCCAAGAA
>JAFVVS010000149.1 GCA_017502025.1 Alistipes sp.
CCACAAAAAAACAACATCCTCGCAGATGTTGTTTTTTTTGTGGAGGTGGGTGGATGCGCCACTCCACCGTGTGTTACCCACCCCCAACCCCCCTCCTGTGAGGGGGCTTGTCGCTTCGCTCCATTAAGCACTACGAAAGCGGCACTATTGCCGCTTTTTGTGTTTGTGGAGGTCGGCGAGAGGTTATTAGGGGTTGTTAGGGGGAATAGGGAATATAGGGAGTTTAGGGATT
The DNA here is from genome assembly GCA_017502025.1 of Alistipes sp. Classification (GTDB taxonomy): domain Bacteria; phylum Bacteroidota; class Bacteroidia; order Bacteroidales; family Rikenellaceae; genus Alistipes. Next base: position 233 of record JAFVVS010000149.1, read on the forward strand.
GTTGCTTATTGCTTTCTCTAAATTCCCTAAATTCTCTAAACTCCCTAAGTTCTCTTTGCTCTGTAATCGGTAATCTGACGGTGGTCAAGGCGCAGACAGGATTAAGGGTTGTTAAAGGCTATTAAAGGTTATTAAGGGGGGGGCTGAGGCTTAAACTTTAATAACCCTTAACTACCCTTAATCACCCTTAATAGCCTTTATTAAAACTTGCGCCAAGAAAGATGGCATTTAATGGCATTCGGGCTTTTAGCCCTTAATGGCATTTAATGGCAGCGCACTCCAAAGGAGTGCTTAATGACAGGCGCATTTGCCATTCAGCGAGTGTAACGAGCGAATGCCATTCGTTGCCATTCAGCGACCAACGGGAGCGAATGCCATTTTGCTACGCCAACTCACTACTCTCTACTCACTACTCACTTTTTGAAAAGTTTTCTGTTTATTGTGCTAAAAATTTCTAATTTTTAATTCTTCATTTTCAATTTATTTTTCGTATCTTTACGCAGAAAAAAGCAATATCGAAAAGATGGATAAAAAGATTGTCGTAAAGTTGCAGGGCGCAGGCATATATCACGCTGAAAACCCGAATGTTACACTCACCCCAAAGATTCGCGAGAAGGCGGGCGAGAAGGTGCTCGAAGAGCTCAACCTCGAAGTCGCTGCGGGCGAGGTTGTATATCTTATCGGCCGTGTCGGAAGTGGCAAGTCCTCCTTCCTGAAAACCCTCTACGGAGAGTTGCCGTTGGTCGAGGGTATGGGCGAGATTGCGGGCTTCGACCTCGCACACCTCAAACAGAGCAAAACCCCTTACCTTCGTCGCAAGGTAGGAATGGTGTTTCAGGAGCTGATTCTCCTCTCGGAGAGCAATGTGCACGACAATCTGCTCTGCGCACTTCAAGCGACAGGTTGGAGCGGCAAGGGCGCAATCGAGCACCGCATAGAGGAGGTTTTAACCCTCGTAGGATTGAACGGCAAGGAGGCAAAGATGCCTTTCGAACTCTCGGGCGGAGAGCGCCAGCGTCTGGTTATTGCACGAGCACTGCTCAACTCGCCGGAGGTAATCTTGGCAGACGAGCCGACAGTTAATCTCGACCCCGTAACTGCCGAGGGTATTGTGCGTCTTTTCCACGAAATTGCAGCGAAGGGCACTGCGGTGATAATCTCTACCCACAACACCTCGCTTGTGGAGAATTACCCCGCCAGAACGCTTCTTTTCGCACAAGGCAGAGTGCAAGAAGTGGATATCCAGGGGCTGATAGCACCTAAATCTTCGATTTAGAGTTGGAAGTTTCAGAAAAAAGAGTTATATTTGCACGCTATTAAGGAAATAAATATTCAAACTATATATATGACTAACGAAACAGAAATTTTGAAGAAGGGACAGGAAGAGGAGTACTCAGCGTCCAACATCCAAGTCTTGGAGGGTTTGGAGGCAGTGCGTAAGCGTCCTGCAATGTACATCGGAGATGTAGGCGAAAAGGGTCTGCACCACCTTGTATATGAGGTTGTCGACAACTCTATCGACGAGGCGTTGGCGGGTTATTGTACCGACATCTATGTAACTATCAACGAGGACAACTCTATCTCGGTGCGTGATAATGGTCGTGGTATTCCGACCGATTGGCACGAGAAGGAGGGCAAGTCGGCATTGGAGGTTGTTTTGACCGTTCTCCACGCCGGTGGTAAGTTCGACAAGGGTAGCTACAAGGTTTCGGGAGGTTTGCACGGTGTAGGTGTATCGTGTGTGAATGCGCTCTCTACACTCCTCGTTGCGGAGATTCACCGTGGTGGCAAGATCTACAAGCAGACTTACAGCCAGGGACACCCTACATCGGCAGTTGAAGTTGTAGGCGAGTGCGAGGACCGTGGTACAACCGTAACCTTCGAGCCCGATGCTTCAATCTTCACATTGACAACCACCTATCGTTACGAGATTTTGGCTGCTCGTTTGCGTGAGTTGGCATTCCTCAACAAGGGTATCGCCCTCACCATCACCGATATGCGTGACAAGGATGAGCAGACAGGTGAGCCTCGTTCGGAGCGTTTCTACTCGGAGCACGGTTTGCAGGAGTTTGTGCAGTATCTCGACAAGACTCGTGGCGAGAAGATTATCGACTCGATTATCTACCTCGACACCGAGAAGAATGGCGTTCCTGTGGAGGTTGCAATGCAGTACAACAACTCTTTCTCGGAGAATGTTCATTCGTATGTAAATAATATCAACACCATAGAGGGTGGTACTCACCTCACCGGTTTCCGTCGTGCCTTGACTCGTACTTTGAAGCGTTATGCCGATGAGTCGGGTATGTTGTCGAAGTTGAAGTTCGAGATTAGCGGTGACGACTTCCGTGAGGGTTTGACCGCAGTTATCTCGGTGAAGGTCGCAGAGCCTCAGTTCGAGGGTCAGACCAAGACCAAGTTGGGTAACGACGAGGTTTCGGCAGCCGTAGATGGTGCTATGTCGGAGGCTTTGAGCAACTACTTGGAGGAGAATCCAAAGGATGCTAAGGCTATCGTACAGAAGGTTATTTTGGCAGCTACTGCACGCCACGCAGCTCGTCAGGCTCGTGAGTCGGTACAGCGCAAGAGCCCACTTTCGGGTGCAGGTCTTCCGGGTAAGTTGGCAGACTGCTCTTCTCGTGACCGTTCGATTGCCGAGATCTTCTTCGTCGAGGGAGATTCGGCGGGTGGTACTGCAAAGCAGGGTCGTGACCGTAACTACCAGGCTATTATGCCATTGCGTGGTAAGATCTTGAATGTAGAGAAGGCTCTCGAACACAAGATGTGGGACAATGAGGAGATCAAGAATATGTTTATCGCACTCGGTGTTACAATCGGTACCGAGGAGGACTCGAAGGCATTGAACCTCGAAAAGTTGCGTTACAACAAGGTTATTATTATGACCGATGCCGATGTCGATGGTGCTCACATCTCGACACTTATGCTTACATTCTTCTTCCGCAAGATGAAGGAGTTGGTAGAGAATGGCCATGTATATATCGCTACCCCACCATTGTATCGTGTATATAAGGGCAAGCAGGAGTTCTACTGCTGGACCGAGGAGGAGCGTGAGGGTCATCTCGCAGAGCTCGGCAAGGGCGCACAGGTACAGCGTTACAAAGGTCTTGGAGAGATGAGCCATCAGCAGTTGTGGAGCACCACAATGAACCCTGAGACTCGTCTGTTGCGCCAGGTAACTATCGAGAATGCTGCCGAGGCTGATCGCATCTTCTCGATGTTGATGGGCGACGAGGTTGCTCCACGCCGTGAGTTTATCGAGGAGAACGCAACCTACGCAAATATTGACGCATAAGAGAGATAGCGAGTCAAAACTCGCTATCTCTTGCTATTAGCTATTAGCCATTAGCTTTTAGCTTTTTTGATAAATCAGCCAATGGCTAATGGCCAATGGCTAAAAGCCCCAAAAAGATGAAAGATGTTGTAGTAATTGGTGTCGCAGGTGGCACAGGCTCGGGCAAGAGTACCCTTGTGAAGCGTTTGCAGGAGGCTTTCAAGAATGATGATGTGGCGACTATCTGCCACGACTTCTACTATAAGGCACACCCCGAACTCACCTACGAGGAGCGCACACAGCTCAACTATGATCACCCCGACGCTTTCGACACTTGGCTTATGGTCGAGCATATCAAGGCGTTAAAGGAGGGTAAGGCGGTGGAGTGTCCTACCTACTCGTTTGTAGAGCACAATCGTGTAGAGGAGACGCAACCCGTAAAGCCGTCGAAGGTTATCATCGTGGATGGAATTCTCATCTTCGAGAATGAGGAGTTGCGCAACATTATGGATATAAAGGTGTATGTCGATACCGATGCCGATGTCCGTTTGGCACGCCGCATTTTGCGTGATGTAAGAGAGCGTGGTCGCTCGATGGAGTCGGTGATTTCGCAATACACAACCACCGTAAAACCTATGCACGAGCAGTTCGTGGAGCCATCGAAGCGTTACGCCGATGTGATAATCCCCGAGGGAGGTTTCAACTCAGTGGCAGTGTCGATGCTAATTCAGAATATCCGCTCGATAGTAGAGAAATAGGAGAAAATAGCAAACAAAAAAGATAGAGATGTCGGTTGGCATCTCTATTTTCTATTACATATTGTCTGGTAGTCGCAATATTTACACGCCGAGTCATCCTCGCACTGGCGGAACGGAATCGAGCGATTAAACATCTCTCGCAGTGTCTCCTTCACCTCATCCTCGAACTCGGGCGCAACATCCGCATAGCTATCAAGCGTGCGACTCTGTCTATCTATGGTCTCGACAAAGCGAGGCGAATACTCCTTACGCACCATCGAGCCGACATAGTAGAGCTCGGGGCACACATCCTTTCCCTCGTTATGAGAAATAATCATCGAATAGAGCAATGTATTGATAATATTCGACTCTCGTGTCGTAGCTATCGGCTCACCGTGGAATAGCGACTCTATGCCCGCATAATTCAAGCGTGGTTTTCCCGTTTTATAGTCTATCACTCGCAACTGACCATTTTTGAGGGTATCAATACGGTCGCTACGACCTGCAAGATGGATATCGAACGACTCCTCGCCCACCCTTATAGGCACCACCATACCAATCTTTCGCTCGGTTGCGACCTCCGTAAAGTCGTCATTCTTAATATCGTAGTTGAGCAGATTCTGACCGAGATACTCACGCACAATGTTGCGTATAATGATTAACTCTCCTCCGAGTTCCTGACGCAATACTCCATCCTTGTAGCCAAAGTAGGCCTTGGCAATAGCCTTATCGACGCACTTTTCGACCTCGCCCTTCTCTCGGAGTTCGGTAAGTCGAGCCGAAGGGTCGGCATAGCCGTTAGTCTGTTTGTAGAGTAAGTCGGCAGCCTCGTGGAAGATATTTCCGAAGGTCATATTGTCGACCGATTCGTCTAACTCATCATCCGAGCGCAAACGCTCTACAACATCGAAATAGAACTTCAACGGGCACTTCACATAGGTCGAAAAAGCCGTTGGAGAGAGCGCCCACTCCTCGCCCGTAAAGCGTAACAACTTGTCGAAGACCTCCTCGCTCTTTTCTACCTCGATGGCTTTACCTTCGGAGAGAGATACCTCAACGCCAACATTCGTGTAGTCTATCTTAAAATCGGTTTCGTAATCTATCTGACGAATATAGCGGCTTGGCTCACCCGTGCTCACACCGTCGGCAGCCGACGAATAGAGCATATAGAGGTTTTCGGCTCGTTCTATAAGGCGGTAGAAGTAGTAGGCATAGACACCTTCGTGGTGCTCCGCCGTAGGGATATTGAAGCCAAAGCGCAAGCTATATGGAATAAACGATTTATCCGATGCTCGACTGCCCGGGAAGTTATTGTCGGTCATCGAGAGCAAAATCACATTCTTGAAGTCGAGATTTCTCGTTTCGAGAATACCCATAACCTGCAAGCCCTCCAACGGCTCGCCCGTAAATGGCACTCGCTCACCCTGCAAATAGCGTCGCACAAGCGAGTAATATATCTCATCCATAGGGACTTCGCACTGCTCGGCAATACTCTGCAACTTGGATAGCGCATCGGATACCATCGCCAAAAACTCTGTTCGAGTGGCACTCTCCGTACCCGCTGCACCCAGCTCCGAAACGGCATCTACCACATCCAACAGATACTCCGACAACGCCTTCCAGCCCGTTGCTTTGCGGAAAATGCGTTCCAAAAGAGGGCTCTTGGCAAGCATCGAAGCCGGCACCCTGAATAGACGGTGTTTCACAATCTCGGCACGCAGTTCGCTATACTGCGAGGTCGAGACATCGGCAATATATGGATGCGATAAGAGTCCATCGACATCTACATAGTAGAATGTTGGCTCATTGAACTCATCATCACCACTCTGTGCGTGCTTCTGCAACTCCAACAATCGCTCCACGAAGGAGTATGCCAAAGTGTTGCGAAGCGGATAACCCATTGTTACATTTATGGCAGGATTTACCACCTCGCCACTCTCGTTGCGCTGCTCCTTCTTGAACTTTTCGGGCAGAGCATAGAGCAATGGCATCAGCAAATTCTCGTCGGTGAGCACCACTGCCGTATCCTTATTCAGCTGCCCGCCACTCTTCGAGGCTATCTTCTCCAAAATATCGACAACACATTGGCACTGAGCCACATTCGAGGATGTCGACATCACATTTATCGATTTTATATTGCGGAAATTGTCGTGCGTAATACCACTCTCCTCGCCAAAAGCTTGGAGATTTTTGCGAATAAACAGACCTGCCTCCTGGTGCTCATTCTCGATATAATAGCGGTCATAGTCCCAATAGAACTCCACTCGGCAGTTTTGTTGCATATACTCCAACAACGCTCTTTCGCACTCCGACAAAGCATTGAAGCCGACAAATACATATCGTTCGTCGCCCGACAAGGTCGCTTTATCCTGCTTCAATCGCTCGACCGCATCACGATAAATCATACCGGTATATCCGACACCTAACTTGCGCAGAGTTGCACGGAACTCCTCGTATATGGCACTGAGCGAACGCCAGACCTTCAAAAACGACTCCCTCTCGGCAGAGCCTTTGATTGTTCCGTCGCCCTCGCTAAGCATTGTATGCCAGAAACGATTTATCAACTCGATATGCTTGCTATCGAGATAGCCCGTATATGCCTCCAACTCCTTCAAGTCGCTGATATTGGCAAACAACTGTGCAGCATCGACCTGATACTTATCCAGCATATCGAAGTCGGCAACAAGCACCTCGCCCCAATGGTAGAAGTCGTCGAAGGTCTCGCCGGTAGTTCGGTTGTAAATCTTGAAGAGCTCCGCCACAAGGCGCAACCTATCGCACTTCTCCAAGTTGGAGAGGCGACACATCAAATCGTCTATTGAGATGTAGTTTGGCTCCCATATCGGATGCACAGCAACCTTGGATAGAGCCTCGGCAAAGAACAATCTTGCTCGCTTGGAGGGTAGCACCAATGTGAGCGATGAAACATCATCACCATACTTCTCGTAGAGCCGAGCCGCAACCTCCTCTATAAATGTCGCCATATATAGCTCTCGGCAATGGGCTAATTTATATTGATGATTTCGCCACCGAAGATTACAGTGTGGTCACGAAGGATAGTAGGCGTTCCCTTGTAGAGCAATTTTGCGCCTGTCGAAGTGGTAGCCTCCAAGCGCTCGGTAATGGTCATTCGCAACTCTGCCGAGTGCGAAGCATCGACCGTTGCCGATACCACCGAGAGTTTGGTGCAGTCGAGTTTAGCGGTCGAAGCACGCAATGTGAGATATTTGGTCGAACCGCCTAAGGTTAAGCGACTTACGCCTGTGCATTCGATTGCCGAGTCGAGGGTTTTGATATCGAGCGACACCATAGCTCCGCCAGAGACTATAAGGTCGAAAAGATCGTTCTCGACAACCTCCTCGAACTCCGCCTTTGCGTGCGAAATCTTAACCTCTCGCAACTTGTTGTAGTAGATGGTTATATCGGTAACCGATGTGCGCTTCGGGTCGTACTTCTCGCTAACGATAAGCGTACCCTTCTTGTCGATCTCGAACTTGAATTTCGAAGAGATATTACCCTTTGTATCGTAGGTTATGCGATTCTCCTCGGGGGTCGCAACCTTCTTGAACACAACATTCATCGGGCCATCAACCTTCACCTTGTCGAAAGGTGTTATCCAATCGGTTTTCGAAATCGAAACCACCTGCTCGGTAGTCGTGTTTATGGCAGCAGACTGCGCAGTCGAAGCAACATTTTGTGCCGAAGCTACAAATGCCACAACCGCAAATATCATCGAAATAAGGACTCTTTTCATACCTATATATATTTATATTTAGGTATGCAAGTTACAACTTTTTTCTCAAACAACCAATTTTTCAATCTTTATTTATTAACTTTACGAAAAATTTAGACCAAATGGGAAACTCTCCAACACCAGCTCGTGCCGTAATTGTTCCTGCAAGTGCAGGTTCGGGCAAAACATACCGCATTGCGCACGAGTACATATACGATGTACTGCGCAATCACGACTCGGGAGATGGTGTGGCTCGTTTCGACCGCAACTTCTACAAGCGCATACTTGCAGTAACCTTTACCAACAAGGCAACCGAGGAGATGAAGTCACGCATATTGAGAGAGATTCATCTGCTGGCATCGGGCAAGGAGAGCGACCACCTCAAAGATTTGATGAAGGATACCTCGCTCGACGAGAAGAGTCTGCGAGAGCGAGCAAAGATTGTTCGTTCGCTGATTTTGCACGACTATTCGCACTTCACCATTCTTACAAACGACACATTTTTTCAGCGAATTTTGCGAGCATTTGTCCGTGAGTTGAATATCGATATGAACTTCTCTACCGAGTTGGATACCGCTCCCGTGCTTGCAAAGAGTGTCGATGAGTTGATTAAGGATATCACCAAGCAGCCCGAGTTGCGCAAATGGCTCGAAGATCTCACCGAGGAGCGCATTCGTGATGGCGAGAAGTGGAATATCCGCCACGCTATCACCGCTCTGACCGATGAGTTATTCAAAGAATCGACCCGAGATATCATCAAAAACAATAAGGATAAGAAGGCACTGGAAGCTGCCATCCAAGAGTTCTCGGCATCCGTAGAGGAGCGACGCATCGCTTTCAAGGCGATGGGTAAGGCGGCATTGGATAGGATATCCGCACGAGGATATTCGCACGACAACTTCTCCCGTAAATTCACCAAGGTTTTCGAGAAGGTTGCAGATGGCACGCTCGACAAGGTGTCGGAGACCATAATCAAGCACCTCGACAACGACCCTGCGGAGTGGTTCAACAAAGGCAAAGATACGCCCGATCTGGTAGCCCTCGCTACGGAGTTGCAGTCGATGCTCGTCGATATCTACACGGAGCATATTGCACTCACAACGCTCGGCAACACGCAGCGCATCCTCAACCGCAACTTCCGAGGATTTGCATTGTTGCACGATCTGCAAGATAAGGTGCAGACCATTTGCAAGGATGAAAATTCGATGCTCCTCTCCGAGACCAAGCACGCCATTGCAGGCTTTATCTCCGAGTCGGAGGCTCCATTTATCTACGAGAAGGTGGGCAACTACTTCGACAAATTTATGATTGATGAGTTCCAGGACACATCTGTCAAGGAGTGGAACAACTTCCTGCCCCTGTTGCGCAATGCGATGTCGCAGTCATCCGACACCTCGGTGCTTATCGTGGGTGATGTAAAGCAGTCGATATACCGCTGGCGAGGTGGCGATTGGCGCATTCTCGGAGGCGATGTAGAGAAGAGTTTGAAGGATTGCAAGAGCGACCCATTGGAGAATAATTGGCGTAGTTTGCCAAATATTGTCACATTCAACAACTTGCTATTCACCGATATTATCGAGCTCGAAAACAATAACTTGAATGCTCGTCTCGACGAGGCGGACAAGCGAGGTTGCATATCGAAGGAGTGCAAGATCGAGCTCTACGACACCCTGAAAAAGGCATACTCCAAACACGAGCAGACCCCTCGTCGCAAGCATCATAACAACGGTTTTGTGTCGATTACTGCACCGAACGGAGATAACAACGAGCTATTAGACGAGGATGGAACACCGCTCTATATAAAGCGCATACAAGAGGTATTGGAGCGAGGTTTTCGCCCTTGCGACATAACAATTCTCGTGCGCAAGAAGAGCGAAGGAATGGATATTGCCAAGGAGCTCCTTCGCTATCGAGAGCAGATGCCCGAGGAGTTATGGTTCGAGATTACCACCGAGGAGGCTTTGAGTCTTGCGACTTCGCCAGCCGTGAAGCTCGTTATTGCGATTATGCGTCTTGCAATCAATCGCCAAGACACAACCTCTCTGGTGCTGTACAACCATCTGCACAACAACAGTTTTGCCACTCCTCTCAGTGACGACGACAACGCCTTTCTCGACTCCATTCGCACGATGTCGCCCGAGGAGGCATTCGACCATATAACCATTCGCTACGCCAAGGATATGGAGGGGCAAGCGGCATATTTGCTGGCTCTGCACGAGCATATCTCCCGATTCTCGGCAGGCAAAGTTGCCGACCTCTCACTCTTCGAGAAGTGGTGGCAGGAGAAGGGCGAGACGCTCTCGGTACGAGTGGAAAAGAGCGAGCGAGCAATCGAAATTCTCACCATCCACAAGGCGAAGGGTTTGGAGAATAAGGTTATAATTATTCCGCTCTGTTCGTGGTCGTTGAAACCGCTCGATTCGACCGGCTACATCACCAACACGATATGGTCGAAAGCCACACCAAACAAGTATCTCGACTCGATTGGCGAGTTCCCGATAGCATTCAACAGTTCGGTTGGCGACTCGCTCTTTGCCGACGGATTCTTCCGAGAGACGGTATATTGCAGCGTCGATGCTTTGAATATGCTCTATGTTGCAACCACCCGAGCCAAGGAGCAGCTGCACATATTCCTTCCGGGCAAAAAGAGTCGCAACTCATCTGTCAGCACGCTATTGCTTGGGCTATATGGCGACAAGATGGAGAAGGATAGCGAGGATGCCATATTCTGCTACTACGAAATAGGCACTTTCGACTCGCCCGAGCCAAAGGATGAGGAGGATAAAAAGGTGAAAACCACGGTAATCAGAGAGCACAATGTGGCACCTGTTTCGCTTCGCTTCCGCACATCGCTCTCACGCTACTTTGCAGAGGACGACAACGCATTAACACCTCGCAATACGGGTATTCGTCTGCATCGTGCATTCGAAGGCGCAACAACACGAGAGGAGATATTTGCAAAGCTCGACGATATGGTCAAGAATGGCGAGTTGCGCCAGGAGGAGGTTGCCAATTTGAATAGCCAAATCTCCACCACGCTCGACACAACAATCGCCGGCGAGTGGTTCGATGGCAGTTGGAGTGCTCTATACCGTGAGCGCAACATTGTCCTGCCTAACGGCAAGTCAAAACGCCCCGACCGAGTTATGACTCGCAACAACGAGGCGGTAGTAATCGACTACAAGTTCGGCAAGGAGGAGAGAGAGCATATTGTTCAGATTGAACAGTATGTCAAGGTACTGGAAACGATGGGATACACCTCGGTGAAGGGCTATGTTTGGTATGTTCCAACGGGCAAAATCACGCCAATAGGCAATTAAGGGTTGATATTTAAGTATTTAGTGTTATCTTTGTGGGATGAAACTCAAAATTCTCGACATAATACCCAAAACATTTCGCTTGCGAGGGGTGGGCGTAAGTCTTACAATCTTTGTGCGTGCCCTCCTCAACTTCGTGGGTTTGGCGGCACTTTTGCCGGTATTGTATCTTATTCTCGATGCCGAGAATTTGCACTCGAACACCATCCTACAAAGCATTTACGACCTCTTCGGCTTCTCGTCGGACAGCAACTTCGTTATTGCGGTTGCCGTTGCGGTGGTGCTATTTATCATTGTTAAAAATCTTATCAACCTGCTACTCTACCGTGTGGAGCGAGATTACATCTATGCGCTCTACCGCCACCTCTCACGCCGACTCTTCATCGGCTACTTCGAGCAGGGTTTGCAGTTTATAAAGAAGGAGAATTCCGCAGTACTATCACGCAATGTAAATGTTGTCTGCTACACCTTTATCACGGGAGTGTTGCGACCTTTGGCGACATTGGCAAGCGAGGCGTTGCTGCTTGTGATGATCTTCCTCTCGATTGCGATATATTCGCCCGTGGGAGCGTTGCTTGCAGTGGCGGTATTTATTCCTGTGGCGTGGCTCTACTTCTCACTTATGCGCTACCGCCTCGACCGCTACGGAAATGTAGAGAACGAGGCGCAGCGTCGTAAATATCGTGATGTGATAGAGAGTTTCAGAGGTTATGCCGACATCGAAATAAACAACGCTTTCGAGCATCGCCTCTCGCTCTTCGACCGAGAGCTCGACACCATAGTGGAGGTTGGTCGCAAGAATGCCACAATCTCGATGTTACCACAGAACTTCACCGAGACAGGTTTGGCTGTCGGTATGGCGTTGTTGCTCTGTATAGGTACGATATGGTCGGGTGCCGATATGAAGATTCTCTTTGGCGTATTCGCCATTGCAGGTTTGCGTCTGTTGCCTTCGGCACGCAATATTATGGGTGCGTGGAGCGCATTGCGATACAATCGTTACACCATAGATATTCTGAGTGAGAGTTCCGCCGAAAGCGACAAGATAGCGGAGCAAGGCTCGACCGAGCAACTTACGCTTAGCGGCTCTATCGAGGTGCGCAACCTCTCGTTCCGCTTCGATAATGGCACACACGATACACTACACAACCTCTCACTCTCTATCCACAAGGGCGAAAAGGTGGGTATCAACGGAGAGTCGGGCGTAGGTAAGACTACCCTGCTCAACATTCTGCTCGGACTCTACACCCCAACCGAAGGCGGTGTATATATCGACGGAGTAAAATTGGAGGGCGATATTCTACGCAAGTGGCAGAATAGCATAGGCTATGTCTCGCAAAGCACCTTCCTCACAGACAGCACCATACTCTCGAACATAGCACTCGGTTGCGACGAAAAGGATGTAGATATGGCACAGGTTGAGAGGTGCATCGAGGCGGCATCGCTCTCGGAGTTTGTTGCATCGTTGCCAAAAGGTATTCACACACGCATTGGCGAGTGTGGAGCACTCCTCTCGGGCGGTCAGCGTCAGCGTATAGGCATTGCTCGTGCGCTCTACAAGCGTGCCGACATACTATTCTTCGACGAGGCGACATCCTCGCTCGATAATGCCACCGAGCAGAGCATAAATCGTGCTATCGAGGAGCTCTCGGCATCAAACAAAGACCTTACAATAGTTGTGGTTGCTCACCGAGATAGTTCGCTCGACTACTGCGACCGCATCGTAACTCTCGAAAAAACAAATATATAATATGAATTACAGCATAGCAGACTTTATACTTCGCACCGAGGGCGCACACAACAACCTTGTAGAGTGTGGCTTAGATGGTTTCAAGCCCTTCGAAATTGAGGGCGACTGCGACATCGAGCCGACAATGGTTTTGCGTATGGATAGCCCCGTCAGCGACTCTACCCACCCTGTAACGAAGTCAATTCACTCTTTTGAGTTCGAGCAGGAGTATGCAACGGGCGAATTGGCACGCTATGCCGAGGGATATCGCTTCTCGATGTGTCGTAATGGGGAAACTTTTATCCTCGTAAAAAAGGATGGCTCGAATATCGTCGAGAGTAATCTCGGTGCGGTTACGGAGGTCGATCCGTCGCTTATACGCTTCGGCATCTGGATAATGTTCGGCATTGTAATCGCTCCGCTCGGAGCAATAGCTATCCACTCATCGGTTGCAGTCAAGGAGCACCAAGGCGTCTTGTGTCTTGGCGAGTCGGGCACAGGAAAGAGCACCCACACCCGTCTGTGGCGTGAGAATATCGAGGGTGCAAAGTTGCTCAACGACGATAGCCCTATAATCAGAGTAATCGACGGCAAGTGCCGTGTCTATGGCTCACCTTGGAGCGGAAAGACACCTTGCTATGTGAATAAGAGCGTGCCTGTGCGTGGTTTGATACGCCTTTCGCAGGCTCCACACAACAAGATTTACCGTCTGCCGGCACTTGCGGCAATAGGCGCAATTCTGCCGTCGTGCCCACCGGCGTTCGCCTACGATAACGCCCTGCAAGACCACATCTGCAACACCGTATCGGAGATTATATCTTGTACTCCGGTCTATCACTTGGAGTGTCTGCCAAATGCTGAGGCTGCCGAGTTGTCGTACTCTACACTCTTCAACAAATAGCCTATGTCGAACAGTCGCACCATAGCCAACCGAGAACTATTCTCTATCGTGCGTGACACGCTGCTCGAAGGCTCCACTGTGCGTGTAGCGGTCAATGGACAAAGTATGCTACCCTTCTTCCGCAGTGGCTCGACAATCACGCTTCGACCAATCAAAGAGGGCGATATTCGCAAATATAATGTAGTGATGGCAGATGTAGGCGAGGCATTTGCAGTGCATCGCATTATAGATGTTGGCGAGGAGTTTGTAACCCTGCTCGGCGACGGCAACTATCTTGGTACAGAGCGAGTTACACGAGATAAAATCTACGGCGTGGTCGATTGCTCAGCTCTTCACATCTTCTTCGCAAAGATTTGGCTGTGGATGCGCCCCGTGCGCCGATTTCCGCTCGCCATATTCCGCAGAGTGTTGTAGGGGGAATAGGGAATTTAGGGAGCATAGAGAGTTTAGAGATTTTAGAGATTATAGGGAATTTAATTTCTTGTCAGAAGTTGCGAGATGCGGTGCATCGCAAAAGGAGATAGGGTGATGTCTTTGCGACATCACCCTATCCTTTTATTCCAGATTCACCGATCAGAGTCCGGCACCTGAAAAATCGGAGGTGATTGAGGAAATTTTGTGCGAAGCGAGGCGACAAAAGCACAGCATAGTAGACCTATGTGAGCATTTTGGAGTCCGATGCTCTCGTGCAAAATGTACCAATCAGAACGATTTTTTTATTTCTTCTCCTTCAAAAGATCACGAATCTCGGTTAAGAGAACCTCCTCCTTGGTTGGAGCTGGCTCTGGTGCAGGAGCTGGTGCTGGTGCCGGCTTCTCCTCCTCCTTCTTCTTCAAGTTAGAAAGACGAGTAACGAACTTAACCAACAAGAATACGCAGAATGCGAGAATTGCGAAATCTACAACCTGCTGAATAAATGCGCCATAGTTCCAATAAACAGGCTCCGATGGTGCTACACCCTCATTCACAACCGAAACGGCTGCATCCTTCAAGGCTGCAAGATTAACCTTCAAATCCTTGAAATCAACATTGCCCAAGAGCATACCGATTGGTGGCATAAGGATATCATTTACCAACGAGGTAACAATCTTACCGAAAGCACCACCGATGATAACACCGACTGCCATATCCATCACATTACCTTTCAGCGCAAATGCCTTAAATTCCTTCAAAAATCCCATAAGTTTAAGTTTTTATTGGTTTAACAATTGTAAGTTTATCCGATAATCATAAGTACTGCATCGGTCGCAACATTGTCGCCCTCGGCTACGAGCACCTGCTGAACTGTGCCGTCATAGTCCGAAGTTATGGAGTTCTCCATCTTCATAGCCTCCAAAACTACGACCTCGTCACCCGCCTTCACGGCATCACCAGCCTTCACCTTCAACGAGATGATACGGCCAGGGAGTGGAGCAACGACCTTATTGCCTACGGCAGCCTTCGGTGCTGCGGGAGCCTCCTTCTTTGCAGGGGCTTCGCCCAACTCAATAAGCACAGCGTCGGTTGCGACATTCTCGCCTGCAACGACCAAAATCTGCTTAACATAGCCGGCAGCGTCAGAGGTGATCGAGTTCTCCATCTTCATAGCCTCCAAAACGGCTACCTCCTGACCTACGGCTACCATATCGCCAACCTTTACCTTGAACTCGATAACCTTGCCAGGGAGTGGCGCAACGATAGTATGACCTGTGATTGGTTGAGCCTTTGGCTCAGCAACTGCTGCCTCCTCCTTTGCAGGGGTCTCGGCTGCAACCTTTGCCTGATATGCCTTAACCTTCACACCTGTGAGGTATGGTTTTGCCACAAGTGGGAACAATTCGAGCAACAGCTCCTCCTTCTCGTTCTCGGCGAGCTTTACACCGCCAGCCTCAGGCAACTCTGGGTTTGGCTGGTGCTGATACTTCGAGATATCGTAGTTGCTCTCCTCACGAACACCACAAATCTTGAAGCGGAATTCAGGGTCAATCTTAACAGGAGTAGTTCCGTACTCACCCTTAACGAGATTTACGAACTGATTGTTCTTGGTGGTATACATTGGGCGACCAGCCTTCAAGTCGAGTGCGCAATTCACTGCCTGTGCACCCACAATCTGCGATGTAGGGGTTACGAGTGGTGGCAAACCTGCCGAAAGGCGCACCTCAGGAATCAACTCCATAGCCTTTGGCAAGATATCCTCAGCCTTGAGTGCCTGCAACTGAGCCACCATATTCGAGTACATACCGCCCGGAATCTCTGCCTCCTGAACGAGTTTATTCGGAGCAGGGAAGCCGAAGTATGCCTCAATCTTCTGCGCTGCATCGAGCAACGCCTCGAAGTCCTCCTTCTCGGCAGCCGCAACAGCCTTGTCGAGCAACGCCTCGACCTCGGCAGGGGTAGCATCTACGACAGGGTTGAATGGCTTTGGTGCCGGCTTATCCTTGCCAAATACCGAGATATTCAACTCCGAGCGGATATCCTTCAACTGCTCGTTAATCTTGGCAACCGCCTCCATATTTACGCCCAAGTCGATGCCGAGCTTCTGGCAGAAGAGGTATACCAACTCCAATGCAGGGGCTCCTGTGCCACCGCCAAACCACCAGCAGTTAGCATCCACAACATCCACGCCCGCAGCAATTGCAGCATATACCGATGCCAAGCCATAGCCGGGAGTACAGTGGGTGTGGAAGTCGATAGGTACATTTACCGCAGCCTTCAACTTCTTGACGAGTGCGCTGACACGCTGTGGCGGAATCAAACCCGACATATCCTTGATGGTGATCATATCGGCACCCAAATCGGCCAACACCTTCGCCTTCGACACGAAGTAGTCGTCGGTAAATACCGGTGCAGGGTTCTTCTTGCCCATCAACTTCTGCCAGAACGAGAGCTTCGGATACTTTGGATCTACGGTGTAGCAGACTGCGCAGTCGGCAATACCGCCATACTTCTTTACATATTTGATAGTCGATTTAACATTCTCAACATCGTTCAAGCAGTCGAAAATACGCATAATACCCAAACCGCTCTCGATAGAGTTGCGACAGAAGCCCTCGATAATCTCGTCGGTGTATGGAGCGTAACCAAAGAGGTTGCGACCACGAGAGAGTGCTGTGAGCTTCGACACATCGCCCACCTCCTTCTTGATGCTTTCGAGACGATACCAAGGGTTCTCGCCGAGATAACGCATCACCGAGTCAGGCACTGCACCACCCCACACCTCCATAGCATAGAAGTGCGCATCCTTGTAGTAAGGCAACACACGCTCGATTTCAGCCTGTGTCATACGGGTTGCAAAAGATGACTGCTGTCCATCTCGCAAAGTCAAATCTCTGATTTTAAGTGTTTTAGCCATAATTATAAGGTTATTTTGTTATTTTTATTTGCTCATTTTCAGTAGTTGGTAATAACAAAGTTAATAATTTTTAGCAGAAAACAACAAAAAACAGGCAAAAAAGTTAGTAAAGAGCAGCAGCAAAGCCTATTTTTTGAGAAAATAATCGACAAATAGACGAAGATTTAATTATATATAGGTGATAGGGGTTCTCTCCTGCTACAAAGAAAGAGTGATGAAAATCACGCCTAATCATTTTTTGTAGTTCAAAACATCGAAATTTCTAACTCGTTCATATGAGATTATGAAAGAGTAATTGCGTTTGCTGCGTATATAAATAAGCCCCCTTTACAGAAAGGGGGTTTGGGGGATAGGTAACAAATGGTCTCTCTCCCGCTACAAAAAAAATAGGAGTGATAAAATCACTCCTAACCATTTTTTTTGTAGCGGGAGAGAGACTTGAACTCTCGACCTCATGATTATGAATCATGCGCTCTAACCAGCTGAGCTATCCCGCCATTGCGTTTAAGCGAGTGCAAAGATAAGCGAAATTTCCGTTTCCGCAAAATATTTCGAAACTTTTTCGCTCTTTTTATCGCTTTTTA
>JAFVVS010000150.1 GCA_017502025.1 Alistipes sp.
AAAATTTAATAAAATTACAACTATGGCAGATGTAAAAGTATTGGCAGAGGAGTTGGTAAACTTGACTGTTAAAGAGGTAAACGAATTGGCTACTATCCTCAAGGAGGAGTACGGTATTGAGCCAGCTGCTGCAGCTGTTGCAGTTGCTGCTGCTCCTGCTGCTGCAGGTGAGGCTGCTGCAGCTGAGAAGACATCGTTCGATGTAATCTTGAAGAGCGCAGGTCAGGCTAAGCTCCAGGTAATTAAGGCTGTTAAGGAGGCTGCTGGTCTCTCACTCGGCGATGCTAAGGCTCTCGTTGACGCAGCTCCTAAGGCTGTTAAGGAGGGTGTTTCTAAGGAGGAGGCTGAGGCTCTCAAGGCTTCTCTCGAGGAGGCTGGTGCTGAGGTTGAGTTGAAGTAATCCGAGCGATTATTTAACTCATACCTAAGACAACGGGTATAGTGCTTACGACTGCAGTGTAAGCGCTATACCTTTTCGGGTCTAAGGAATGGGAGTGCCGAAATGAGCTGTGCCCATACCTAAGATTTTTGATACTCTCAGGGTGTAATGTGTTTACGCTGAGAGTTTTAGCGTGGTTAAATAACGCACGCACACACGCAAGGGGTTGTTTTTCCCCTCTGAGTACTCATAACAAAAACAAATGGATTTCAACATGTCCACTACAACACAAAAAGAAAGAATTAGTTTCTCTACAATCCGCAACCGAGTGCCTTATCCGGATTTGTTGGAGGTACAACTCAAATCGTTCAGGGATTTCTTCCAGATGGATACAACCGCCGAGAACCGCAAGAATGAGGGTCTCTATCGTGTATTCCAGGAGAACTTCCCAATCACAGACACACGAAATAACTTCGTACTCGAATTCCTCGATTACTACATCGATCCTCCTCGCTACACTATCGAGGAGTGTTTGGAGCGTGGCTTGACATATAGCGTGCCACTCAAAGCGAAGTTGAAGCTTTATTGCACCGATAACGAGCACGAGGACTTTGGTGTCGTTGTGCAGGATGTATATTTCGGCGCAATCCCTTATATGACGGAGCGAGGCACTTTCGTCATCAATGGTGCTGAGCGAGTAATCGTTTCGCAGTTGCACCGTTCGCCAGGCGTATTCTTTGGTCAGAGCGTTCATACCAACGGTACAAAGCTCTACTCGGCACGAATCATCCCATTCAAGGGTTCGTGGATTGAGTTTGCATCGGACATCAACAATGTGATGTATGCATACATCGACCGTAAGAAAAAGTTACCTGTAACTACACTTTTGCGTGCAATCGGTTTCGAGACCGACCAGCAGATTCTTGAAATATTCGACCTTTCCGACGAGGTAAAGGTTACGAAGTCGAACCTCAAAAAGGCGGTAGGTCGTAAGTTGGCAGCGAGCGTTCTCTCGACATGGATCGAGGACTACGCTGACGAGGATACAGGTGAGGTTGTTTCGATTGAGCGAAACAGCGTAATCATCGACCGTGGTACCATCTTGGAGGAGAAGCATATCGACGCTATTTTGGAGAATGGCACCAAGACAATTATCCTCCACAAGGAGAATCCGTCGGGTGTAGATTTCTCGATTATATACAACACCTTGCAGAAGGATACCTGCAACTCGGAGGTTGATGCAGTACGCTACATCTATCGTTTGTTGCGTGCTTCGGAGGCACCGGATGACACTACCGCTCGTGATGTTATCGAGAAGTTGTTCTTCTCGGACAAGCGTTACGACTTGGGCGATGTAGGTCGTTTCCGTATCAACAAGAAGTTGGATTTGGGTATCGATCCTGCTATCCGCACACTTACTCGTGAGGATATCATTGCAATTATCAAGTACCTCATTCAGTTGATCAACTCTCGTGCAGAGTTAGACGATATCGACCACTTGTCGAACCGTCGTGTTCGTACCGTAGGCGAGCAGTTGTCTAACCAGTTCTCGATTGGTTTTGTTCGTATGGCTCGTACAATTCGTGAGCGTATGAATGTTCGTGATTCGGAGGTATTTGCACCAATCGACTTGATCAATGCGAAGTCGTTGTCGGGTGTAATCAACTCGTTCTTCGGTACTTCGCAGTTGTCGCAGTTTATGGACCAGATCAACCCGTTGTCGGAGATTACTCACAAGCGTCGTTTGTCGGCACTCGGTCCTGGTGGTCTTTCACGAGATCGTGCAGGTTTCGAGGTTCGAGATGTGCACTACACACACTACGGTCGTTTGTGTCCAATCGAGTCGCCGGAGGGTCCAAACATCGGTCTTATCTCGTCGCTTTGCGTCTATGCAAAGATTTCGGATATGGGCTTCTTGGAGACTCCATACCGTACTTGCGAGAACGGAGTTGTTGATATGGACAACTCGCATATCCGCTACTACTCGGCAGAAGAGGAGGAGGGTATGGTTATCGCACAGGCAGGAGAGCCACTCACAGCCGACAATCGTTTCGTAAATGATGGTCGTATCAAGGCTCGTGAGGGTGCCGACTTCCCGGTAGTACACGGTGAGGAGGTAAATCTCGTGGATGTTGCCCCTAACCAGATCGCTTCGATTGCAGCTTCGTTGATTCCATTCTTGGAGCACGACGATGCTAACCGTGCGTTGATGGGATCGAACATGATGCGTCAGGCAGTACCGCTCGTAAATTGCGAGGCACCAATCGTAGGTACAGGTATCGAGAAGGATATGATTTCGGATAGCCGTATCCAGATTGTAGCCGAGGGCGATGGTGTAGTAGAGTTTGCTGATGCAACCGTAATTAAGATTAAGTACGACCGCAGCGAGGAGCAGATTGTATGCTCGTTCGAGCCAGAGGTAACAGTATATGAGTTGCCACGCTACCGTCGTACCAACCAGAATACTTCGGTAACCTTGAAGCCACGAGTTCTCACCGGAGAGCGTGTGACAAAGGGTCAGATTTTGACCGAGGGTTACTCGACACAGAATGGAGAGTTGGCGTTGGGTCGCAACTTGAAGGTAGCGTTCATGCCTTGGAAGGGTTACAACTTCGAGGATGCTATCGTTATCTCGGAGCGTATCCAGCGTGAGGATATCTTCACTTCGGTGCATGTCGATGAGTACATCTTGGAGGTTCGTGACACCAAGCGTGGTGTCGAGGAGCTCACTTCGGATATTCCGAATGTCAGCGAGGAGGCAACTCGCAACCTCGACGAGAACGGTATCATCCGTGTAGGTGCTAACATCAAGCCGGGTGACATTCTCATCGGTAAGATTACTCCAAAGGGCGAGAGCGATCCTTCGCCAGAGGAGAAGTTGTTGCGTGCAATCTTCGGCGACAAGGCCGGCGATGTTAAGGATGCTTCGTTGAAGGCTAACCCATCGTTGAGCGGAGTTGTTATCGACACCAAGTTGTACAGCCGTGCAAGCAAGGTTGATAAGAAGGGCCGTGCAGCCGAGAAGTTGCAGTTGGAGAAGATTGACCAGAAGTTCGCCGAGGAGGTAGCTTCGTTGACCAAGATTCTCGTATCGAAGCTTTGGACTTTGTTGCAGGGCAAGACCACAACAGGTGTCAAGGATTACTTCGGCGTAGAGTTGTATGCAGCAGGTGCTAAGTTTACCCAGAAGATGCTCGAAGAGATTGCCAAGAAGACAATCGACGAGAAGAGCGGTATCGCAATGGGTTACTTGAACTTGGGCGACTGCAACTGGACCGACGATGCACACCTCAATGAGTTGATTACCACTACGGTAAATAACTATACAATCGAGGTTAAGAAGGCAGACGCTAATTGCAAGCGTGAGCGTTCGAACCTCACCAATGGTGATGAGATTACCCAGCCGGGAGTTATCCAGATGGCGAAGGTGTATATCGCTAAGAAGCGTAAGCTCAAGGTTGGTGATAAGATGGCAGGTCGCCACGGTAACAAGGGTATCGTAGCGAAGGTCGTTCGTGACGAGGATATGCCATTCTTGGAGGATGGTACAATCGTGGATATCTGTTTGAACCCACTTGGTGTGCCTTCTCGTATGAACCTCGGTCAGATCTACGAGACTGTCCTCGGATGGGCAGGTCGTGAGTTGGGCTTGAAGTTCGCAACCCCAATCTTCGATGGTGCTTCGTTGGAGCAGATTAACGAGTACACAGACAAGGCAGGTTTGCCACGCACAGGTCGTTGCTACCTCTATGATGGTGGTACGGGTGAGCGTTTCGACCAGCCAGCGACTGTGGGTGTCATCTATATGTTGAAGCTCGGTCACATGATCGACGATAAGATGCACGCTCGTTCGATTGGTCCATACTCGCTCATTACCCAGCAGCCACTTGGTGGTAAGGCACAGTTTGGTGGCCAGCGATTCGGAGAGATGGAGGTTTGGGCATTGGAGGGCTTCGGTGCTGCAAACATTCTCCAAGAGATTTTGACCGTTAAGTCTGACGATGTGATGGGCCGTGCTAAGGTCTACGAGGCAATCGTTAAGGGTGACAACCTTCCAAAGCCGGGTATTCCAGAGGCTATGAATGTGTTGTTGCACGAGTTGCGTGGTTTGGGCCTCTCGGTAACACTCGATTAATAATATAAGTAGGTATAAAAGAAAAACTGTATAAGATTATGTCATTCAATAAAGACAATTCAAAGGGCGGTTACAACCATATTTCGGTGAGCCTTGCATCTCCTGAGGAGATTTTGGCACAGTCGAGTGGTGAGGTCTTGAAACCCGAGACCATCAACTATCGTACCT
This sequence comes from Alistipes sp., assembly GCA_017502025.1. GTDB lineage: Bacteria > Bacteroidota > Bacteroidia > Bacteroidales > Rikenellaceae > Alistipes. The sequence continues at coordinate 4,683 of JAFVVS010000150.1, forward strand.
ACAAGCCGGAGCGTGACGGACTCTTCTGCGAGCGTATCTTTGGTCCAATGAAGGACTATGAGTGCCACTGCGGAAAGTACAAGCGTATCCGTTACAAGGGTATCGTCTGCGACCGATGCGGTGTGGAGGTTACCGAGAAGAAGGTGCGCCGCGAGCGTATGGGTCATATCTCGTTGG
>JAFVVS010000151.1 GCA_017502025.1 Alistipes sp.
TGTAGGAGTGCGGATTGTCCAGATAGTGAGCATCCTTGCCGTCGGCATAGATTGTCGCCTCGTACTTCTTGCCCTTTTCGAGGAAGTCGAACGAGATAGGTATCTCACGAGCATTCTCGTCACTGATACCGCCCACAAACCACTCATTCTTGCCCTTTGCCTTGCGAGCAGCAACGATATAGTCGCCAGGCTCGGCTGCGAGGTAGTGGCTCTCGTCCCAATCAACCGCCACATCCTTGATAAATTGGAACGCAGCAGCCTGCTTCTCGTAGTTTTCGGGCAGGTCGGCAGCCATCTGCAATGGCGAGTACATCGTAACATACAACGCCAGCTGGAAGCAGATTGTACTCTGTCCGCAACGCTTCTGCTTGCTCTTCGACTTGGTCTGCTCAGCAAATTTCAGATTTACAATGCCTGGCGTATAATCGACAGGACCACCATTCAGACGGGTAAATGGCAAAATGGTAGCGTGGTGAGGATTGATGCCACTATCCGCATTGGTGTAGTACTCCTGACCTCGGCACGACTCGTTGCCGATAAGGTTTGGATAGGTGCGGCACAAACCCGTAGGGCGGATAGCCTCGTGACCATTGACCATAATCTTGTGCTTGGCAGCCTCCTTCACGGCATAGAGGTAGTGATTTACCATATACTGACCGAAATGGTGCTCGCCCAACGGCTGAATATCACCCACATAGCCACTCTTTACAGCCGTGTAGCCGTGCTTATTCATAAACGAATAAGCCTGCTCCATATGGCGCTCGTAGTTGCGAATAGACGACGAAGTTTCGTGGTGCATCATAAGGCGCACACCCTTCTCGTGGGCATACTTGTTGAGCATCTCGACATCGAAATCGGGATAAGGAGTCATAAAGTCGAAGACATAGTCCTTCTTGCAACCAAACCAATCCTCCCAGCCAATATTCCAACCCTCGACCAACACCTGATCGAAGCCGTGCTTGGCAGCAAAGTCGATATAACGCTTTACATTCTCGTTGTTCGCACCGTGATTTGGGCGTGGAGTAACCTTTGTGTAGTCGCTCTCGCCAAGTTTTACGCCATTAAAGCCCTTGGTGTAGTTCCAGCTGCTCTTGCCGAGCATCAACTCCCACCATACACCGATATACTTCACCGGCTTGATCCACGAAGTATCCTCCAAAGCGCAAGGGTCGTTCAAATTCAAGATAAGATTCGATGCGAGCATCTTGCAAGCGCTATCCGTCACCTGAATGGTACGCCACGGCGAGTGGCAAGGAGCCTGCAACCAACCCTTATAGCCGAGTGCATCGGGCGTAAGGTGCGATGTGAATACATTAGTTTTATCGTTGAGTTCGAGGTGCATACACGAGTAATCGACCAATGCAGCCTCGTGGATATTTATGTACAGACCATCATCAGAGCGCAACTGCAACGAGGTCTGCACACCCGTAGGCGAGAATGTACAAATGCTCGCTGTACCTACATTGTGGCTAACCTCCGGCATACGCTGACGGATCTCGCTCATCTTGCAAGCGGCATATTCGTACTCTTGTGTAGCATAGCAACCAGGAATCCAATATGCCATATGGTCGCCAGCCATTGCGAACTCGGTGTACTCCTCCTTGATAACGAAATATGCGAGTTTCTTCGATTTCTGCTGTGGGAACTCGTAGCGGAAGCCTAAGCCGTCGTTATAGAGGCGGAAGCGGATATTTAGCAAGAAACCTCGCTCGTCACGACGCAACTTAACGAGTAACTCGTTGTAGTGGTTGCGAATCTTGCTGCTCTCGCCCCACACAGGCTCCCAGGTCTCGTCGAAGGTTGCGGTTTCGCTACCGAGCAACGAGAAGCCCTCACGCATCGAATAAATGGGTCTTTCCGGCTTGCTGTCGTGAAAACCATAGGTCTTGTAAGCATTATCCACGAACTCAAAACCAAGGCGGCTCTGCTTTACTACCTCTTTGCCTTTATAGGTCAAAGTGTAGGTCGGCACTCCCCCATCGGCAAGGGCAAAAGTTGCCACCAAATTACCGTCAGGAGATGTAAGTTGCTCTGCCATTGCGGTCAGAGTAACAAATATTGTTAGTATTGTAAGGAAAAATCTCTTCATTATTTCTCTTCTGCTTTTGTCGAGCAGTAGAGGCAACGATATACGCCACCCTCTGCCAATTGGAACTTGTAATCAACAGGCTCGTTGTTGCAGATACACTTCTTGTTCGGACAAACCAAGCCCTCGACCTCCACAGCCTCGTGGTTGTGCAACGACTCTTTACCCTCCTCAGCCCATTTGAGTAGTGTGTAAATCAACGCCTTGCGCACGAACTTACCATTCTCCACCTGGCGGAAGTATGCTGCACGAGGGTCGGCATCCACCTCTTTGGTAATCTCATTTACACGAGGGAGTGGGTGCAAAACAGCCATCTTCTCCTTTGCCAAAGCCATCTTCGCAGCATCGAGGATATAGCAATCCTTCACACGCTCATACTCTGCCTTATCCGAGAAGCGCTCCTGCTGAACACGAGTCATATAGAGGATATCCAACTCGCCCATAACCTCTTCGAGAGTCGATACCTCACGATACTCTATGCCATTCTTCTCGCACACATCGTGCTTGATGTAGTCAGGCAAGCGCAACGAGTCGGGCGCAATAAGAACGATCTTTGTTCCCTCGTAGCGTGACAACGCCTTAATCAGCGAATGCACGGTACGACCATAGAGCAAATCACCACAGAAACCGATTGTGAGGTTGTCGAGGTGACCCAACTCACGAGTGATGGTCAAAAGGTCGGTCAAAGTCTGTGTCGGGTGTGCGTGAGCGCCATCGCCTGCATTGATGATAGGCACACGAGAAACCATCGAAGCGTCGAGTGGCGCACCCTCGATATGGTGGCGCATAGCAATAATATCCACGAAGTTACCCACCACACGAACGGTATCCTCGACAGTCTCGCCCTTGCTCACCGACGAAGAGTTTGCATCCGAGAAGCCGAGTACATTACCGCCCAACTCCATCATTGCAGCGGTAAAGCTCAAACGGGTACGGGTAGAAGGCTCGTAGAAGAGTGTTGCCAACTTCTTGCCTTTGCACACCTCGCTATACTTCTCTCGATTGGCAATGATATCCAACGCCAACGCAACAATATCATCGGTCTCCTTGCGGGTAATATCGGTAGGGTCAGTTAAATGTCTCATGGTTAATTGACAATTGATAATTGAAAATTGATAATTAAAGGTATTTTATTGATAATTGATTTATAGAAACAAAAATTGTCCATTGTCCATTGTCAATTATCAATTAGTGGATTAAATAAATTGGCAATACCAATTTATTTAATCCAACTCTCGTCGCTTGGGTTGTTGCGGAATGCGAGAATACGCTCCTTCCACTCTGGTGCGATGTAGCCCTCCTCTGCTGCAACATCTACCAAAGCGTCGAGGTTCGACAACGAGTAATTTACGGTATTTGCAGCCTCGATACGCTCTACGCCACGCTTCATACCATAGGTAAAGATGCTTACGATACCCAAAACATCGGCACCGGCCTCACGCAAAGCATCCACAACCTCGATACACGAGCCACCGGTTGAGATCAAGTCCTCGACAACGACAACCTTCTGTCCTGCCTCCAACTTACCCTCGATGCGGTTTGTACGGCCGTGATCCTTTGCGCCGCTACGAACATATCCCATTGGCAAATCCAAGATTGTAGCCACGATTGCTGCGTGAGCGATACCTGCGGTCGATGTACCCATCAACACCTCGCACTCAGGGAAGTGCTTCTTTACCAACTCTGCCAAGCCTGCCTCTACCTGCTCACGAACTCGTGGTGCGGTCAAAATAAGGCGGTTATCGCAATATATCGGGCTCTTAATGCCGCTTGCCCAAGTAAATGGCTGCTCCGGGCGCAAAAATACAGCGTTGATCGAAAGTAACTCTTTTGCAATTTTCTTCTCCATAGTAGTAGTTCTTTGTTTTTTAATTGACAATTGATAATTGACAATTGACAATTAAAGGTATTTATTATTTAATTTTGCATTCTGCATTTTTTACTCTCCAAGGAACTCCTTGCAGCAACGCTCGTATGCCTCGACAGGGTTCTCGGCTGCGGTGATAGGGCGACCTACAACGATGTAGTCCGAGCCAATCTCACGAGCCTGTGCAGGGGTCATAATGCGCACCTGATCATCCTTCGAACTGTCGGCAAAGCGCACACCAGGGGTGATTGTGAAGAACTCCTTACCGCAGTGCTCCTTTACGAGTGATGCTTCGAGTGGCGAGCAAACTACACCATCCAAGCCTGCTTCCTTTGCATTCTCGGCATACTTTGCGATGCAGTCGTTGATGGTTGCATCGATAAGCAACTCCTTCTGCATACGCTCCTGGCTGGTCGAGGTGAGCTGAGTTACAGCAATCAACAACGGGCGAGTGCCATCCTCACGAGTCAAACCCTCCAACGCACCACGCATCATATCGATAGTTCCCGCAGCGTGAACATTGCACATATCAACATCGAGGCGTGAAAGTACGCTCATCGCCTTGCGAACGGTGTTCGGAATGTCGTGCAACTTCAAATCGAGGAAAATCTTGTGTCCTCTCTCCTTAATCTCACGAACAATTGCAGGTCCCTCGGCATAGAACAACTCCATACCAATCTTTACGAATGGTTTGCGACCTGTAAACTTATCCAAAAACGAAAGTGTCTGCTCCTTGCTGCTAAAATCGCACGCAATAATCACATCTTTTGCCATAACTTATTATCTTTTACTCTATTATTCCAATTATATCTGTTAATTTTTCGATGCCGAGGCGTTCCATCACGAATGGCAACTCCTCGATAATCTCCTTGCAAGCGTATGGGTTACGCAAGTTCTCTGCGCCCACCTGAACGCCCGTAGCACCTGCCATCATCATCTCGATGACATCCTTTGCCGTAGCCACGCCACCGCAACCGATTACAGGAATCTTTACGGCGTGAGCCACCTGATAGACCATTCTCACCGCAATTGGGAATATCGCTGCACCCGAAAAACCGCCCATCTTATTGGCAATTACAGGCTTACGGCGAGCAATGTCGATACGCATACCGAGCATTGTGTTGATAAGTGTAATACCGTCAGCACCAGCCTCTTCGCACGCCTTTGCAATCGCTACAATATCGGTTACATTTGGCGAGAGTTTGATAAATACAGGCTTCGTAGTAACCGCCTTTACCGCCTTTGTTACAGCAGCAGCGGACTCGGGCGATGTACCGAATGCCATACCTCCGTTATGCACATTCGGACACGAGATATTCACCTCTAAGATTGCCACCTGCTCCTCCTTGTCCAACTTCGAGCAACACTCCACATACTCCTCAATCGAGAAACCGCTAATGTTGGCGATAATCGGCTTGCGGAAGATTTTGCGCAATGCCGGCAATTCGTGTGCAATAACTGCATCTACACCAGGGTTTTGCAAGCCTACCGAGTTGATAAGTCCGCTTGGGCACTCGGCAATACGAGGTGTAGGATTGCCGAAACGAGCATCACGAGTAGTACCCTTGAACGAAATCGAGCCGAGAATATTTATGTCGTAAATCTCTGCCATCTCCTTGCCGAAACCAAATGTTCCGCTGGCAGGAATTACGGGGTTGTCGAGTGCAACACCGCACAACTCTACCGAAAGATCTCTTACCATATAACCTCCTCCTTCTTAAATACGGGACCGTCCTTGCAGACACGCTTTGCCCCATTTGCCGTCATAATCGAGCAACCCATGCAGATACCGAAACCGCAACCCATACGCTCTTCGAGCGACACCTCGCCCGAAGTTGTGGTTGCCAAGCACAACGCCTTCAACATCGGCAGTGGTCCGCACGAGTAGAAGTAGTCGTACTCTACCCCGCTTTCACGAATTGCGTCGGTCACAAAGCCCTTTACGCCTACCGAGCCATCGGCCGTAGCGATGATTACCTTTGCGCCCAAAGCCTCGAACTCCTCGGCATAGAATACCTCCGACTCGGTGTTGAAGCCAAGCACTACGGTTACCTCTCTGCCTCGTGCAATCAAGTCGCGAGTAAGGCGATACAACGGCGGAACGCCTACTCCACCACCTACGAGCAGTGGCTTTTGGCACTCGTAATCGACATCGAAGCCATTTCCGCAACCTGTCAATACATCGAGCTCGGTACCCTCTGCCATTTGCGACATCAAATCGGTGCCTTTGCCCACTACCTTATATATAATGGTCAGCTCGCCCTCGTCGTAGTTGCAGACCGAGATTGGTCGGCGAAGATACAATCCGTCGAGTGCAATCTCCACGAATTGTCCTGCACGAGTTACGCCCGACACATCACCTGCGAGATGCATCTCGTAGATGAGAGGTGTCAGCGCCTCGTTCTTAGTTACTGTTAAGAGTACTCTTTGCATCTCTCTGCACTATTTTTTATACTCAGCATCAATAGTTGATACTCCGAGAGTTATCTCCTCCAATACATCGAGCAATGCACTCACTGTTTCGAGTGCAGTGATAATCGACACATTGTTCTCTACCGCAGCGTTACGAATCTCGTAACCATCGAGACGAGTATTGTGCTGATTTACATCAATTGTGTTGATTACATAGCTTACATGACCCTTCGACAACGACTTCACGATATCGTCGCTACCCTCCGAGATCTTGCGCAACAAGCGTGTACGCAAGCCGTGCTCACGAAGGAATGCTGCGGTGCCCGAAGTCGCCTCCAAATTGAAGCCGAGGTTGTAGAAACGACGAATAAGTGGCAATGCCGCCTCCTTATCCTTGTCGGCAATGGTCAAGAATACGGTACCATAATTTACTACGGTCATACCCGAAGCCTGCAACGACTTATACAACGCACGAGTAAGCGACTTGTCGTATCCGATAGCCTCACCTGTTGATTTCATCTCAGGCGAGAGGTAAGAATCTACACCCTTAATCTTTGCAAGCGAGAATGCAGGAGTCTTAACGAAGTGACGCTTTGGCTCCTCGCCATATACGCTGGTGATACCCTGCGATGGCAACGACTCGCCGAGCATTACTCGGGTTGCAATCTTCGCCATAGGTACATTTGTCGATTTCGAGAGGAATGGCACGGTACGCGACGAACGAGGGTTTACCTCAATTACATAGACCTTATCCTCCGAATCTACGATAAACTGAATATTGTAAAGACCTACAATACCGATAGCACGACCAAGACGAATTGTGTAGTCAATCATCTGCTCCTTCACCTTAGCACTGAGCGAGAACGAAGGATAGACACTGATAGAGTCGCCCGAGTGAACACCGGTATGCTCCACATGCTCCATAATACCAGGGATAAAGACATTGCCCTCGGCATCGCAAATTGCATCGACCTCAGCCTCCTTACCCATAATATACTTATCAACCAATACAGGCGAATCCTCGGTCACCTCTACTGCATTGTGCAAGTAGTGGCGCAGAGCCTGCTCGTTACCTACAATCTGCATTGCACGACCACCCAACACAAAGCTTGGGCGTACCAATACAGGGTAACCGATCTCGGTAGCAGCGGCCACACCCTCCTCGATATCGGTAACAGCCTTAGCCTTTGGCTGTGGAATACCGACCTTGCGCATAATCGCCTCGAAGAGCTTTCTATCCTCGGCATTGTCGATAGCCTCGATGCCTGTACCTACAACCTTAACACCCATCTTTGCGAGTGGCTTTGCAAGGTTGATAGCGGTCTGACCACCAAGGGTTACGATAACTCCGTCTGGTTTCTCCATACGGATAATATTCATCACATTCTCCACTGTGAGTGGCTCGAAGTACAACTTATCCGAAATTGTAAAGTCGGTCGAAACGGTCTCCGGGTTATTGTTGATGATGATAGCCTCGTATCCCGCCTCACGGATAGTCCAAATCGAATGTACGGTTGTGTAGTCGAACTCTACGCCCTGACCGATACGGATAGGGCCCGAACCGAGCACCACAATCTTCTTGCGGTTGCTAACGATTGACTCGTTCTCCTCCTCGTAGGTTGAGTAGAAATAAGGTACATAGCCCGAATACTCGCCTGCGCAAGTATCAATTGTCTTATATACAGGCTTAATACCCAACTCCTGACGCAACTCGAAGACCTCTGACTCGGTCATACCCCACAACTGTCCGATAAACTTATCGCCAAAGCCGATGCGCTTTGCTTCGAGGAGCACTGCTCGGTCGCCCTTGTGAGCCTTAACCTCACGCTCGAAATTCACGATATTGTCCATCTTCTTCAAGAAGAACATATCAATCTTGGTGCGGTCGTAGATAAGCGAACGATCCACGCCACGACGCAACAACTCTGCGATAGCGTAGATGCGGTCGTCGGTCGAACGAGTGATGTAGTGCAAGATGTCGGCAGTAGCCATATCGTCGAACTTCTTGTGGTAGATGTGGCAAACGCCTGTTTCGAGCGAACGGACAGCCTTCAACAAACTCTCCTCGATAGTACGACCAATGCTCATAACCTCTCCGGTAGCCTTCATCTGAGTACCGAGCTCGTTCGAAGCCTCGCTAAACTTATCGAATGGGAATCGAGCAACCTTGGTTACGATGTAGTCCAATGCAGGCTCCGAGCAAGCAGGACCATTCGAGAGCATAATCTCGTCGAGTGTCATACCCACAGCCACCTTCGCAGTAACTCGTGCGATAGGGAAACCGCTCGCCTTCGATGCCAAAGCCGAAGAGCGTGAAACTCGTGGATTAACCTCGATAATATAGTAGTTGAACGAGAGTGGGTCGAGTGCAAACTGCACATTGCAACCACCCTCAATCTTCAATGCACGTATAATCTTCAATGCGCTGGTACGGAGCATCTGAGCCTCCTTGTCGGTCAAGGTCTGGCACGGCGCAACTACGATAGAGTCACCTGTATGGACACCCACAGGGTCAACATTCTCCATAAAAGTAGATGGTAATTGCGGTGTCGTTCTTGTCACGCATTACCTCGTACTCAATCTCCTTGTAGCCCTTGATACTCTTCTCTACCAGCACCTGATGTACAGGCGAGAGAGCCAAAGCGTTACGCATCAACTCACGCAACTCCTCCTCGTTATCGACAAAGCCACCACCCGTACCACCGAGTGTAAATGCTGGGCGGAGTACCAACGGATAACCAATCTTCTTGGCAACCTCTACACCCTCCTCGATTGTATTTACAACCTCCGAAGGCAATACAGGCTCACCCAAGTCGATACAGAGCTGCTTGAACAACTCTCTATCCTCTGCCTGCTCGATACTCTCGAACGAAGTTCCAAGAATCTCAACGCCGCACTCCTCCAATACGCCCTTCTTTGCGAGCTGAACGGCGAGGTTCAAACCTGTCTGACCTCCCAAGCCCGGAACGATTGCGTCTGGACGCTCGTAGCGAATAATCTTTGCGACATACTCCAACTTCAAAGGCTCCATATATACCTTATCGGCAATGAAAGTATCTGTCATAATGGTTGCAGGGTTCGAGTTCACCAAGATAACTTCGTAACCCTCCTCTTTCAATGCAAGACAAGCCTGTGTACCTGCATAGTCGAACTCGGCTGCCTGGCCAATAACGATTGGACCCGAGCCGATAACCATAACCTTCTTTATATCTGTTCTCTTAGGCATTGTGATTCTCCTCCATCAATTTAATGAATTTATCGAAAAGATATGCGCTATCCTGCGCTCCCGGAGCCGACTCCGGATTGTACTGTACCGAGAATGTCTTCTCTGCAACACACTCGATACCCTCTACGGTGTTGTCAATTACACTGCGGTGGGTAACTACAAGAGGTGTATTCTTCAAAGAGTCCTCATCTACAAAGTTCAAAGAGCCCTGAGCCGTAATCTCGATTTTGCCGCTCTCCAAGTTGCGAACAGGATGACCTCCGCCACGGTGTACGCCCTCAATCTGCGAAACCTCTGCACCATAAGCCAGAGCGATAAGCTGATGACCAAGACCTGTACCGAAGATTGGCATCTTGCCACGCAAAGACTTAATCAACTCCACCACAACAGGCACATCTGCCGGTGCACCCGGACCATTCGATACGAGAACGCCGTGCGGATTGAACGAGAGAATCTCCTCTGCCGAGGTGTTGAACGGAACGATTACCACATTACAACCACGCTTGTTGAGCATACGCACCAAGTTCAACTTTGCTCCGCAATCGACCAAAACCACATCGAAGCGGTGGTTAGGTGTGCGAGAGTACCAACGCTTCTTGCAGCTTACACGCTCCACAGCGTTGTGATCAGCAGGGGTTGCTGCGATAAGTGCCAAAGCCTCCTCCTTCGACATCTCTGCCGAAACTATTGCTGCACGGCAACTCTTCGAGTCACGGGTAATGCGGGTAAGCATTCGTGTATCCACGCCGCTAATACCCGGGATACTGCACTCCTCCATCAACTCCGAGATGGTCTTTGTGTAGCGGAAGTTGCTCGGAGTCTTGCACTCCTCACGAACTACCAAACCGCCAATCGAAAGGTTTCTTGCCTCGAAATCCTCGTCGGTAATACCATAGTTTCCGATTGTCGGATAGGTCATAACCACGATTTGATTTGTGCAAGCAGGATTTGACAGAATCTCCTGATAGCCGGCCATCGAGGTGTTGAACACGATCTCGCATACCGCATTTGTGTCGGCACCAAAACCGTAGCCCAAGAACTCTTGACCGCTCTCCAAAACTAATTTTTTGTCGGGTTGTTTCATCTTGTCTATTATTTTATTTTGTTATTTGTTTTCGTTCCAAACTTTCTCGCCACCGAAGAGTGTCAGCATACAGCGACCGTATACCTCCTCACCCTCGAATGGTGTAGCCTTACCCATCGATAAAAACTCATTCGTATCTATCGTATAAGGCTTTGTAATATCAAACACTGCAATGTCGGCTCTCTCGCCCACTCTCATCGCTCCGCCCAAGCGGAATATGCGACGAGGGTTCTCGGACATCAGCGCAATCAACTTCTCGATTGTAATCACGCCCTTGCGCACAAGGTGTGTGTAGCATATCGCAAACGAGGTCTCGATACCCACAATACCCATCATCGAGCCCTTCAAGCCACGCGATTTCTCCTCGGCGGTGTGTGGTGCGTGGTCGGTAGCAATAACCTCGATAGTACCATCCTTGATACCCTCGATAAGTGCTACTCTATCCTCTGCTGCTCGCAACGGAGGATTCATCTTAAAGCGGCCCTCCTCTTTGAGGTCGGCATCGCACAAAACAAGGTAGTGCGGAGCAGTCTCGCACGATATATGGTCGCAGTTCTGCTTCGCCTCACGAATAATCTCAACGCTCTCTTTTGCCGAGATATGGCAGACATGGTAGCGACAATTCTCCTCCTCTGCCAACTTCACATCTCGCTTGATTGGTCCCCACTCGCTCTCCGAGCAGATACCCTTATGACCGTGAGTGCGGGCATATTCGCCATCGTGGATATATCCTGCGTGGAGCAACGAGTCATCCTCGCAGTGAGCAGCGATAACGCCATCGACTGCCGAAATTCGTTGCATAGCCTTGCGCATCAGTTCCTCGGTCTGAATGCCGTTGCCGTCGTCCGAATATCCGACCGACAATGGGCGCAAAGCCTCGATATCGGCAAGCTCTCGCCTTTCACGACCCTTCGAGATTGTCGCAAACGGCAGCACCTCAATTACGGCTTGCTCGTCGATAAGCGCTTGCTCCACAGCGATAGTGTCAGGCGCATCGGGTGCGGGCAAAAGGTTTGGCATAGAGCAAACGGTTGTCACTCCGCCACGAGCCGCAGCACGAGTTCCCGTAGTGATTGTCTCCTTCGCCGAATAGCCCGGCTCACGCAAATGCACATGCACATCCGCCAAGCCATAGGTTACGATGCACCCCTCAGCGTCAAACACTTCGGTCTGCTCATCAGCGGTCAGCGACTCCCCTATTGCCGCAATCTTTCCATCGGCAACAAGGATGTCCGCCTTACGGCTTTCGCCCTCGGCAACCACAATACCATCCTTTATTAGCAACATTTTTTTGCTCATTGCAACCCCTTATATACAAAATAGGCGACCAAACAGGTCGCCCAAAACAGTTAATGTGTCAAAACAGTGATAGAATAGTAATAGCGGCAATTTGACGACAACGGCTGCGGGGCGGTTTGTGCGCTCTCGTAGCCCTCTGTCGGGCAAGACTTAATATTAAGCAAAGCCATTCGCTTCATTACCCTATCGTTTATTTAATGCAAAAATAGTATTTTTATTCCAATTTACAAAGTAAATTATCAAAAAACTTCGCTCTATCTTGGCAAAATTTTCACTCCGAGTTTAGCATAAGCTCTCTCGGCCTTTGCCAAAGCATCCTCAATCGATGTGCCCGTAGCCAAAATTACACCGAAACGACGATGTCCTACAACCTCCGGTTTGCCAAAGAAACGGATGTGAACACCCTCCTCTTCGAGCACCTTCTCGACATTCTCGAACTCGACTTTATCGGTGTCACCCTCGACAACAATCGCCTTCGAAGCACTTGGGGCAATAAAGCGAATTGCCGGAATTGGCAAGCCCAAAACGGCACGAGCGTGGAGAGCAAATTCAGACAGATCCTGCGATGCCATTGTTACCATTCCGGTGTCGTGTGGGCGAGGCGAAACCTCGCTGAAAATAACCTCGTCACCCTTGATAAACATCTCAACACCAAAGATTCCGTAACCGCCTAATGCATCGGTAATTACACGAGCTACCTCTTGTGCTTTTGCATATGCTTTTTCGCTCATTGGTTGTGGCTGCCACGACTCTCGATAATCACCATCAACTTGGTGGTGACCAATAGGTTCCAAAAGCGTTGTTCCGCCAATATGGCGAACGGTCAAAAGTGTAATTTCGTAGTCGAAATCAACAAAACTCTCAACAATTACACGACCAGCACCGGCACGACCACCCTCCTGTGCAATATGCCAAGCACGGTCGATATCCTCCGCCTTTTTGATGGTCGATTGTCCGTGGCCGGATGAGCTCATAATCGGCTTTACAACGCAAGGGATACCAATCTCTGCCACAGCACTTTCGAACTCCTCACGAGAGTCGGCAAAACGGTAATTTGCAGTCTTCAAGCCACACTCCTCGGCTGCCAGGCGACGGATGCCCTCACGGTTCATCGTGAGCCATACCGCATTGGCAGTAGGAGCAACTCGGTAGCCCTCTTTTTCGAGGGCTACGAGCTCCTGTGTTGCGATAGCCTCCACCTCAGGAATGATAATATCAGGTTTCTCGGTCTCGATAATCTCACGCAGACGCTTGCCGTCGAGCATCGAAAGTGTGTAGCTGCGATGTGCCACCTGCATTGCAGGGGCATTCTCGTAGCGATCGAGCGCAATAACCTCTACGCCAAATCGTTGCAATTCGAGAGCTACCTCCTTGCCCAACTCGCCCGAGCCACAAAGAAGAGCCTTCTTCGCTACTGATGTAAGTGGAGTTCCTATCTTCATTTTTATCTGTTTTTACTTATTTCTTAATATTTATCGCACGATTGTCTCTGCACGGTCCGGACCTACCGAGATAATCTTTACAGGTACGCCTGTCTCCTTCTCGATAAACTCAACATACGTCTTAAATTCCGCAGGGAATTCGTCGTAGTTGCGTACGTTGCAGATGTCACAGTTCCAACCCTTAAACTCCTTATAAATAGGTACGATATCGTCGGTGCACTCGTATGGGAAGTAGTCGAGCTGCTTACCATCCAACTCGTAACCAACAGCCACCTTGATAGTTGGGAACTCGTTCAAAACATCGCTCTTCATCATAATAAGCTCGGTAACGCCGTTCATCATAACGGTATACTTCAACGCTACCAAGTCCAACCAACCGCAACGGCGTGGACGACCTGTGGTTGCACCGAACTCGTTACCAATCTGGCGCAAAGTCTCGCCTGTGGTGTCGAACAACTCTGTTGGGAACGGACCGCTACCTACACGGGTGCAGTATGCCTTGAAGATACCATATACATTGCCGATGCGGGTTGGAGCAACGCCCAAACCATTACATACGCCCGAGCAAAGGGTGTTCGAAGAGGTTACATAAGGGTATGTACCGAAGTCGATATCGAGCAACGAGCCCTGTGCGCCCTCTGCCAAAATCGAAGTGTCGTTTGCGAGAGCCTCATTTACCATCTGCTCGCTATCCACGAGGTTGAATTTGCGGATAACCTCGATGCCCTTGAACCACTCCTGCTCGTAAGCGGTGATGTCGTAAGAGTATGCATACTGGCGGAGCATCTCCTCGTGCTTTGCCTTCAAGCGGTTGTAACGCTCCTCGAAGTCAGGCATCAAGATATCGCCTACACGCAAGCCGTTGCGACCTGTCTTATCCATATAAGTTGGGCCGATACCCTTCAAAGTCGAGCCAATCTTGGTCTTACCCTTTGCAGCCTCGCTTGCAGCGTCGAGCATACGGTGGGTAGGGAGAATAAGGTGTGCACGCTTCGAGATAACCATATGCTTGGTTACATCAACGCCCATCTTCTCGATGTCGGCAATCTCCTCTGCAAGGATCACAGGGTCGATAACCACACCGTTACCGATAATGTTCATCGCCTCGTCACGGAAAATTCCCGAAGGAACAGTGTGCAAAACGAAGCTCTTGCCCTCGAATTTCAACGAGTGACCTGCGTTAGGACCACCCTGAAAACGAGCAATTGCCTGATAATTAGGAGTCAATACATCAACTACCTTACCTTTACCCTCATCACCCCATTGGAGTCCGAGTACTACATCTACCTTTTTCATTGTTGTTTTATATTGTTGTTTGAATCTTCAATTCACACTTTTACGCCTACAAAGTTACACTTTCCTATTATAATAGGATATATAAGAGATATTTCACTTATTAACATTTTTTCAACCTAACGAAATTTATTGGCTATTAGCTTTTAGCCATTAGCTATTGGCTTATTTTTTTTTGCACTTTTCAAAATAAGTTACTACCTTTGTGAAGCAGTCGCAAGATTGCAGACATATAGAAAGTGTTTTCGCAGTCCAGAATAGAAAATGTGGAAGTTTTCAATAAACTGATGGACAAACGAATTGCACTCATTTCTTGTATAGTTATGTGACTATGCATTCTATTTGCATATATCCCATACTATTCAAGTGTGGGGATATTGCATCGTTTATTTCAGTTTAGGTAATTCCACAACCTTCTATTCAATAAACGGAAATCAACCTCACACTTTCTTTATTTTATATAACTGCCTTATTCGGGGTTGGTGGGCAAAAAACTTATTTATTATGAAAAAACTGTTTTTTATTCTACCGATTTCGATGATTATGGCATCGTGTGCAGCTACCAACAATGTTGCGTATCGTGAGTATTCAGCGCGTAATACCGAGCCAACTCAAAGCCCTATCGTTGTAGCGCCATTGCTTGCCGAGTTGGAAATTCTGACCGAACAAAGTGTTAGCAACACTATTGTATATGAAGATTTTATTGTGCAAGCTTCGAATGTTCAAGAGATTGATAATTACAAAAAGTTGGCAGTTTACACCATTGCAAGAAAGTATAATGCCGACACAATGGTTGGAACTCTCGTGAATGTGGAGACTACTGTAAATGGTAGATTGTCGGTTACGGTTACAGGTTATCCTGCTCGCTATATTAAATTCCGCACAATGGAGGAAAAAGATGCTTGGATTATGAAACTTAACAAAGAAGACAATATTTCAAAAGATAACAAAAAACAATCAGCAAAGGCTGGAGGATTATTAAATATCTTGAAGTAATGAAACGCTTGTTTATTATATGCGCAACACTGCTTATTGCAAATAGCGCAGCAGCACAAATTATAACTTTTCGCTCTATAACAAAGTTTGAACCGCAAAAAGTTGTATCCCACCAACAGCCTAAAACGCAACAGTTTGCCAAGGTTAGCAAAGGCTATGACCAATATGTAAACCTTTCTTACGGCTACAATCGTGTGTGTGATTTTATCGGGTTGAATTATATTGGAGGTTACCGATTTAATCATCTGTTTTTCTTAGGACTTGGCGTGGGAGCAGACTTTGCCCTATTTACACCGCAAATGGAGCAGAAATATGCATATGCAAAACCGACACGAGTAAATATTCCGGTATATCTGAATTTTAGAACAAATTTCTTGGATAAGGCTTGGTCGCCTTATATTTCCGTATCAGCCGGAGCAAGGATATCTCCTGTTATGCAAGAGTCAAATGAATATACCTACAATCAAAGCGGTTTGTTGGGAGATATATCATTTGGCGTAGAGCGCAGATTAGGAGAAAAATCATCGTTATATTTAGGTGTAGGCTATCGAATAGAGAGTTTTATTGGTGCTATACCTGTGTATGAGTGGGGTTACATAAAGAGTTTTCAATTTGCAACAGAGATATTACATGGCTTTAATGTGCATATAGGAGTATCCTTCTAATAAAATTAAGAGTTAATACACCGCTCAACATAGAAATAGGAGGTCGATTTGACCTCCTATTTCTATGTTGAGCTGCCGGGACTCGAACCCAGAACGACAGAACCAAAATCTGCTGTGTTACCATTACACCACAGCTCAATCCGTTGCTCGTAAGCGGTGGCAAAGGTACAACAAAAATTCAAAATGCAAAACTCAAAATGCAAAAATTTTGAAAAATCGGAATTATTCCTTTAATTTTCAATTTTCAATTCTCAATTCTCAATTATTTTAGCCGTGGCTAAAATTATAGCCAGCCCATTTCGTAGTAGGTCACAATCTGTTCGAGTACCCTATCTTTGGTTTCGGGCTCGTATTCGAGTTTGAGGTTGTTACCGAACATCTTGGCGAACATCTGCCAAAAGCCCGCAACAAAGCCGCCTCGAAAATCCTTAATTATCTGAAATGCAGTATATTCCGTTTCACGGTCGATAAGTTTTAGGAGCACCTTACCCTCAGAGATTGTCATCTTCAAAATTATGGGCGTATATTGCTTGATAAGTTGCTTTTGAAGCTCTTTTGCGAGCTCCTCCTGCTCCTTTTTATCCTTCACGGCGAGGAGTTGTCGCTCCATCTTCTCCATCTCGATACGAGCCTGTTTTGCCAGCGGATAACACTTCTTAACCTGGCGTATAAGTCGCTGATAACGACGCATATCGGGCTTGCGGGCATACTTGCGGATAGGAAGGATATGAACAAGCGGAATGGTATCGCCCTTATCCACAGTCCACTCCTGGTGCCAAAAGCCACGGCTACGCCTTTGCGCCAACGCACTCGGCACAACAAAAGCGATAAGCAGCAGCAATATAACAAGCCCTCTTTTCATAATTCTTCTGCAAATATAGCGATTTGGCAGAAAATTTCACTACTTTTGCACATCAAAATAGTATAAATATGAAGGAAGGATTATCATTTACCGCAACTATGCGAGTTACGCCGGAGGTTACGGCGGAATATATCGGCTCGGGCGACTTGGCTGTGCTGGCAACACCCGCAATGTGCGCCCTGATGGAGAACGCAGCAATGATGGCTGTTGCACCACACTTGGAAGAGGGTCAAACGACCGTTGGAACGGCTCTGAATATCGAGCATTCGAAAGCTACAAAAGTAGGTGAGGTAATCACTGCAACTGCCGTACTTACAGAGATTAACGGGCGTGAATTAAAGTTTAATATTGCGGCTCGTGACCAGGTCAGCATCATAGGCGAAGGAACACACTCTCGCTTCATCGTAAACAGAGAAAAATTTATGGCAAAATTGGGTTAAAAAGCCATACCCTGCTAAATCGAGCGGAAAGCCTTTGTGTTTTCCGCTCATTTTATTATCTTTGCGCCTTGATTACGGTAAAACCGTAAAGCGATGAGAAAATTATAAAAAACAAGATACTATGTTCGAAAAACTTACAGACCGCTTAGAGAGGTCATTCAAAATCCTGAAAGGTCAGGGCCGCATCACCGAGATTAATGTTGCGGAGTCGCTCAAAGAGATTCGTCGTGCATTGATTGATGCCGATGTAAACTACAAGGTTGCAAAGCAATTTACCGACGAGGTTAAGCAGAAGGCTCTCGGTCAGAATGTGCTCACAGCCGTATCGCCAGGTCAGATGATGACCAAGATTGTGCGTGACGAGTTGGCACAGCTGATGGGTGGCGAGGCTACCTCCATCAAACTCGAAGGCAACCCTGCCGTTATCCTTATCGCAGGTTTGCAGGGTTCGGGTAAGACCACCTTCTCGGGCAAGTTGGCAGCTCACATCAAGAGCGCCAAAGGTCGTCAGGTGCTGCTCGTTGCGGGCGATGTCTACCGCCCTGCCGCTATCGATCAATTAAAGATTTTGGGAGAGCAGATTGGCGTACCTGTATATACCGAGCCGGGCAATCAAAACCCTGTTGAGATTGCCGAGAATGCTATCAAGCACGCCCGCCAGAACAACTACAATGTTGTGATCGTCGATACCGCAGGTCGTTTGGCGGTGGATGAGGCGATGATGCAGGAGATTACCACGATTAAGCAGACCGTAAACCCTTGCGAAACACTCTTTGTGGTCGATTCGATGACAGGTCAGGATGCTGTGAATACTGCTCGTGAGTTCAATGAGAGACTCGATTTCGACGGTGTAGTTTTGACCAAGCTCGATGGTGATACTCGTGGTGGTGCTGCGATTTCGATTCGTGCGGTGGTGAATAAGCCATTGAAGTTTATTTCGAGTGGCGAGAAGATGGATACCTTGCAGGTATTCCACCCAGAGCGTATGGCTGACCGTATCCTCGGTATGGGCGATGTTGTATCGCTCGTGGAGCGTGCGCAGCAGCAGTACGACGAGGAGGCCGCTCGCCGTTTGACCAAGAAGGTAATGACCAACAAGTTCGATTTCAACGATTTCCTTTCGCAGATTGACCAGGTGAAGAAGCTCGGCAACCTCAAAGATGTGGCTTCGATGATTCCGGGCATGGGCAAGATGTTGCGTGATGTGGAGATTGGCGACGATGTCTTCAAGCAGACCGAGGCAATTATCGGCTCGATGACTCCATACGAGCGTGAGCACCCCGAGTCGTTGAATGCACGCCGTCGTGAGCGCATTGCAAAGGGCTCGGGAACAACTATGGCGGATGTAAATCGTCTGATTAAGCAGTTCGACGATATGCGCAAGATGATGAAGATGGTTTCAGGCGGCAAATTGAAAATGCCGAAGGGTATGCCTAAAATGAGACGATAAAAACCAATTAAACAAACATAAAATATGAAGAGAACACTTAAATCGGTGCTCCTTGCAATCATAGCATTGTATTTTGCAAATATTGCCACCGCACAGAGCGTTATTGATGCACCTTCCATAACACCTATACCTGTGCAGTGCAAACTTTCTGCAACCAATTACGTACCGTTTACGGCTGTTACTATTTCCACCAATGATGCATCTGCACTTAAATGGGCTAAAACGCATCTTTCAAAGTGGTATGGAAAGTATGCGCCAGAGGTTACAATCGTACCATACAGTGGCGAGAAGATGGCAGACGACGCCTACTCTTTTGTAGTGAATGATAACGGTATACAGATAAAGGCGGTAAATATCGTCGGTGTTAGATACGCTCTATTCTCGTTGCGTCAGATTGTCATACCTGGTCGTGGCACACAGAAGGTGGAGAGCTATATAGTACCAAGAGGAGAGGTATGCGACTACCCCACTATGAAATTCAGAGGTATACATATCTGTTGGTTTCCGGAAAACCAAGAGTGGGAGATAGAGAGAATGATTCGTATGGCCGCCTACTACAAGTTTAACTATGTTATTTTGGAGCAGTGGGGAACATACCAAAGTCGAGTTGTTCCATGGCTGAATTGGCCTAACCCTCCTATGACAAAAAAGGCGATTAAGCGATTTGTGGCTCTATCAAAAGAACTTGGTGTAACATTGATCCCTCAGCTGAACATATTTGGACACGCCTCGTTCAGCCGTAATGTTTCGGGCAAGCACGCAACAATTGATATTCGCCCTGAATACAGGCCTCTTTTCGAGCCTGTTGCTGGTTGGAATTGGTGTCTTTCAAATCCTGAGACAAGAAAACTTATCAACGCAATGATTGTAGAACTACTTGAAGATTTCGACAATCCGCCATTCTTCCATATTGGTTGCGATGAGGCTCTTAAACCGAGCTGTCCGGAGTGCTGCAAACAGCCATATTCCGAATTGCTGGTTGACTACATCGGCTCGGTGCATAAGATACTTGCAGAACGCGGAGTACGAGCTATGATGTGGCAGGATATGCTTCTTGAAAAGGGAGATCCTCGTTGGCACGGCTACAAAGCAAATGGCACAGCCGAAACCGCAAAGGCAGCAGAGACACTTCCAAAAGATATTGTTATATGCGATTGGTTCTACAAAAAACCTCGACAAAACTATGAGTCCTATACCTATTTCAAATCTTTGGGATATGACCATTTAGCGTGTCCTTGGGATAACAGAGATGGTATTATTGCGCAAGCAAAGGCGGTCGAAAAGGCTGGGACATTTGGTGTTTTGGCTACAATATGGAACCACTATTCAGGACATAATTTGGCGAATATCTATGTAACAACATCGAGTATGGCTTGGAATACAAATGCTACACCTCCGACCGAACTAAATAAGTTTAAAACACATTTCAGAGAGGTGGGTTGGGATTCCAATCTCAAAAAATATAGACAATTTGGAATCTTCCATACTCAAGTTCCTCCTACAACTTATTATAATCCTGCAAAATAATGCATAAGAGCGGTTTTGTAAATATTATCGGTAATCCGAATGTCGGAAAATCGACACTGATGAATGCTTTGGTGGGCGAAAGGCTCTCCATCATCACATCGAAGGCGCAGACTACACGCCATCGTATTATGGGTATCGTGAATGGCGATGATTTTCAGATTGTCTATTCAGATACACCCGGAATTTTGAAACCTGCATACAAATTGCAGGAGTCGATGATGAACTTCGTGCGAGGTGCGGTGAGCGATGCCGATGTGGTATTGTATGTTACCGACACCGTCGAGGAGCAGGGCGAGCGCTCGGCAGAGATTATCGAGAAGATTAAGTTGAGCGGTATTCCGACCATCGTGGTAATCAACAAGATAGACCTCACCACGCAGGAAAAACTCGAAAAGATTGTTGCCGAGTGGCACGAGCGATTGCCCGAGGCTGTAATCGTTCCTGCATCGGCAAAGGAGCAGTTCAATATCGAGGCGATTTTTGGAAAAATTCTCGAAAATCTGCCCGAGGGCGAGCCGTACTATCCGAAGGATACGCTGACCGACAAGACTTTGCGCTTCTTCGCTTCGGAGATTATCCGTGAGAAGATTTTATTAAACTACGACAAGGAGATACCCTACTGTTGCGAGATTGAGATTGATTCGTACAAGGAGGAGCCGACAATCGACCGCATCTCGGCAACTATCTATGTATCACGCAATTCGCAGAAGGGCATCGTAATCGGCCATAAGGGCGAACGACTCAAAAAGGTGGGTCAGCAGGCTCGTGCCGACATCGAGGCGTTCCTCGGCAAGAAGGTATTTTTGCAACTCTTCGTCAAGGTTAATGACGATTGGCGCAATAATGACCGTCAGTTGAGCCGTTTTGGATACAACGACATCTAAACGGAACCGACGCACGAAGCAAGAGCAGAGGGTGCTTGCACACTATGCCTTGCAAGAAGGAGGAAAAGCCCACGAAGTGGGATTAAAACGGAAAACGGAAAACTTTTTTATGCGAAAGATAGTAATTGCGATATTGTTTGCACTGTTCGCCACAACTTCGGTTATGGCGCAGTACAATCGTGACTACTTCTTCTATATTGGTCGCAAGCAGATGATGGAGAGCGACTTCAAGGAGGCTATCCGCACGCTCAATGTTCTCTTGCGCTTCGACGACAAGGCATACGAGGGCTATTTCTTGCGAGGCATTGCCAAATACAACCTCGACGATTTGCTCGGTGCTGAGGCGGACTTTACCGAGGCGATAGAGAAAAACCCCGTCTTCACAACCGCCTTCACATATCGTGCGATAACTCGCTCTCGTTTAGGAAATTACGACGATGCACTTTCGGACTTTCGTGAGGCTATCGAGTTGCGCCCTGACCTGCCAAACCCCTACTACTCACGAGGTGTTACCCGCCTACTAAACCAGCAATTCGAGGAGGCAATCGAGGATTTTGACAACTTCATCCGCTACGAGAAGAAGGTTGCCGATGCCTACATAAATCGTGGTGTCTGCCACCTCTACCTCAAAGATACGGTGCGTGCCTACGCCGATTTTGACCTCGGTATTCGCACCAACCGAGAGAGTCCGAATGGCTACAACCGCCGAGGAGTGCTCCTATTGCAACAAAACCGCTTCGAGGAGGCTGAAAAGGATTTCGATATGGCGGTGAAGTGCGACTCAACGCTTGCGATGTCGTTCTTTAACCGTGCTTTGGTCTATAACGAAACTAATCGCCCGATGCAGTCGTTGTCCGACCTCGACCGAGTAATTCAGTTAGACTCGACAAGTTCGATTACCTACTTCAATCGTGCGATAATTCGCTCACGAGTAGGCGATTACAACCGTGCGCTCGACGACTACAATAAGGTTGCGGAGTACTCGCCCGAGAATGTTTTGGTCTACTACAACCGTGCGCTACTCTACCAGCAGCTGGGCGAAATCGAGCGTGCAAAGGCGGACTATACGAAGGCTATCGAACTCTACCCTGACTTTGCGAACGCCTACCTCGGTCGCAGCTACTTGCGCCACCTTTTGCGTGACTACAAGGGCGCACGAAGCGACAAGCAGATTGCCGAGCGCAAGATTGCAGAGTACAAATCACGCCTGAACGACACCACCTATTCGATTTATGCCGATACAACTCGTCGCTTCGACAAACTCCTCTCGTTCGATAGCAAGTTGGCAGGCTCATCGTTCGAGCGCATCACCTCACGCCGTACAAACAACGAGAATATGGCTCTGTTGCCGATGTTCAAGTTCACCTTCACACAGGACTCGACCGAGCAGACCGCTACGGCAAAGAAATACCACTCGCAACGAGCCGAGGACTTCTTGAAGCGACTCGATAACCCACTCTTGGCGATTTCGTGTCGTGAGAGCAACCTCGCTCCCGACTCGCTCGTAGCCATAAATCGTCGTTTGAAGGCGAAGGCTCGCAATGCGACATCCTCATTCGAGGAGTTGTTCTCGTTGGCTATTTCGGAGTCGTTGGTTAAGCAATATACCAATGCCGTAAATACCTACACGGCAGCTATTCAGGCTTCGCCTGTCAATCCATTCGTATATCTCAATCGTGCTACGACACAGGCCGAAATGATTGACTTTATCTCCTCGATTGAGAGCGCATATCAGCGCATTTCGATTGAGAGCGACCCTGCACGACAGTTGCACAACCGCACCACTCGCACCTACAATTACGACGAGGCGATTGCCGACTTGACCAAGGCGATAAAACTCTACCCCGGTTTTGCCTACGCATATTACAACCGTGCAAACCTCTTGGCGTTGTCCGGCAAGTTGCCGGAGGCATTCGAGGACTACACGAAGGCGATAGAGCTCAATCCGAACTTCGCCGAGGCGTACTACAACCGTGGTTTGATACAGATTTATATGAAGGATACCCGCAAAGGCTGCCTTGATATCTCGAAGGCGGGCGAGTTGGGCATCGAGGAGGCATACGAGGTGCTGAAAAACTACACAAAGCAGTAATAAACAAATCTTAATAATAAATATAGGTATTATGACTCAAACTATTCAAAGAAAATTGAACGACTCTGCGTTGGCTCGTTGGGGTGCGATGGTACTCATCGCCCTGATGATGCTCTTTGCGCATATGTTCGTTGATGTAATCTCTCCAATCAAGGAGTTGATTCAGATTCAGCGTGGCTGGACATCAGATGTTTTTGGAACCTACGCAGGCTCGGAGTATCTGCTCAATGTATGGGGCTTCCTCATCGTTGCAGGTATCATCCTCGACAAGATGGGTATCCGCTTTACGGGCTTGACCTCGGCAATCGTTATGGTTGTGGGTGCTTGCATCAAGTATTTCGCCGTTAGCGAGGCGTTTATCGGCACAGGCTTGGAGGCTTGGCTCAACTCGTG
The DNA here is from genome assembly GCA_017502025.1 of Alistipes sp. Lineage (GTDB taxonomy): Bacteria > Bacteroidota > Bacteroidia > Bacteroidales > Rikenellaceae > Alistipes. Next base: position 24,019 of record JAFVVS010000151.1, read on the forward strand.
GTGGGTGGCTATGCCGGGTAGTGCAAAACTCGCATCGTTCGGCTTTATGATCTTCGGTTGCGGTTGCGAGATGGCAGGTATCACCGCATCGAAGGCTCTTGCAAAGTGGTTCGAGGGCAAGGAGATGGCGTTGGCTATGGGCTTGGAGATGGCTCTCGCTCGTGTGGGCGTGTTCGTAATCTTCACTATCTCACCTCGTTTGGCAGGTATCGGCGGCTTGGAGCCTTCGGTTGTTAAGCCTGTTGCATTCTGCACCGCATTGCTCTTTATCGGCCTGTTGTGCTACTCCGTCTTCTGCGTTATGGACAAGAAGTTCGACCAGCAGTTGGGTGCAGAGGCTGCGCAGGGCGAGAGCGAGGAGGAGTTCAAGTTCTCGGATGTCATCAACATCTTCAAGAGCAAGTTGTTCTGGATTGTGGCTATGTTGTGCGTGTTGTACTACTCGGCAATCTTCCCATTCCAGAAGTTTGCGGCCAATATGTTGCAGAGCAACCTTGGTCTCGATGCTACCACCGCTGCCGACATCTTCCGTTGGTTCCCTATCGGTGCAGCCTGCATCACCCCACTCCTCGGTTGGTTCCTCGACAAGAAGGGTAAGGGCGCAACTATGCTTATCCTCGGCTCGTTGTTGATGATTGTCTGCCACCTCACCTTTGCAGTGGTGTTGCCGGCATTCCCAAGCACAATCATCGCCTTCGCAGCGATTATCTTGCTTGGTATCTCGTTCTCGTTGGTTCCGGCGTCGTTGTGGCCTTCGATTCCGAAGATTATGGACAAGCGCTTCCTGGGTAGCGCATATTCGCTTATCTTCTGGGTGCAGAACTTCGGTTTGAGCCTTACCCCAATGCTTATCGGTTGGGCATTGGAGAAGAGCAACCCCGGCGTTGCCGAGCAGATTGCTGCCGGTGTAGAGGGCGTTGCCTATAACTACACCATTCCGATGTTGATTTTCGCATCGCTGGGCGGCTTGGCACTGCTTTTCAGCCTTTGGTTGAAGGGTATGGACAAGCGCAACGGCTACGGCTTGGAGTTACCAAATATTAAAGAGTAAAATTTCTACTTACAATTTGTAATAAGCCTTCCGTTTCGGGAGGCTTATTTGTTAAAATTTATGCTGAAAAACATAAAAATCGTAATTTTAGTGCATTTTAGTTGTAATTTTATTTGGATATTAAATTTTTTTAATATAATTTTGTTCAACGCATTACCCCACTGATATGGCTGTTTGGTGGTCAAAAACGGGGGTTATAGAGGAAAAACAGACAGAAAAAGATAAATACACTTACAATTTATTATTAACTTTATTTATTAACTAAAAAAAATGCAATTATGAAAAAGTTATTTTTACTTTTAGCAATGGTTGGACTTGCATTGGCAAGTTGTACTCCTAATGGTGGTCAGGATGGTCCTACCCCTGGTGATAACAATGTTCTCGGCGCAGGCGAGTTCGAAATCTCTGTATCTAATGTAGGTGAGACTTCGGCAGATTTGAAGATTACTCCTAAACAGGAGGGTCGCACTTTCTACTGGAACATCGCAACTGACGCAGAGTTGGCAGAGTTTGCTACTACAGTAGCTTTTATGGAGGACTATTACAATTACTTCAAAAGTGCTGTTGAGCAAGGCGTAAGAACTTGGGATCAAATTCTCGATGCTGCTCCAGTTGAGTACACAACTCAGAAGTTGGATCCTAACACAAAGTACAACCTTTTTGCATTTGGTATCGACGCAAACGGTAACCTTACCAGCCCAGATATCACTTATGTTAAGTTCCAGACCAAGGAGTCTACTTTCGATGTAAGCAAGTGGTATGGCTACTGGGAGGTAACTTCGCCAAAGCAGGTTCAGATTGGTAGCGACCCAATGACTAATCAGCCAATCGAGGAGATCGTTGATGAGCCATACACCACAATTCTTGCAATTGTTCCAGGTGAGGATCTCAAAGAGGGCGAAGCTTATGTTTATGGTTTCGATGGCATCTTCGGGCTTGAAATGCCTGCTGTAGGATCATTCTTGTCGAACAACCTTAAGATGATTAACGAGTATCTTCTCTTCGAGGAGGAGACTGATTATGGTCCTTGCGCATACTCTTGGAATGGTCACTCATTCATCGAGTCGTTTGGTGCATTCTATATGATTACCGGAGACTATGCTCCTTACACTTTCACGATGGCGGCTGATGGCTCTGTAAAGATTACTGCTTACCAGGGTCAGATTTCGACTGGTGATGTATTTACCACCGATTTCTATAGCCTTGACAATGTAATTACTTCAGGTGAGAATGAGGGCGCAAGCTTCATCTACACTCGTGAGGATGGTCTGCCAGCTGTTTACCTTAATGGTGCTGAGATGACTGCAACTTACCTCGGCGCACTCGAGGAGGTTACTGCTCACAAGCTTTCGAAGAAGGTTAAGGCTGTTCACAAGATGGCTACTCCAAAGGCTGCTGCACAGAAGTTCTCGGCTGCAGTTGAGTTTGCAAAATAATAAAAAAAGGTTAGGTAATTTTGAAGGCGGTCTTTCGTGACCGCCTTTGTTTTATTGCGGAATTATATAGGGAGTTTAGGGAGTATAAAGAGATTAGGGAATTTAGCGAACTGCATCACTAAATTCCCTAATTTCACTATCTTCACTAATCTCTCTACTTACTCTTTTCCAAAACTTCCACCAACTTGTCGCACATCGTAGCCCACGAGAAGCGTTTGCGCTCGGCAGGGAAATTCTCGGCAAAGTGGACTAACGCATCATCTTTGTAGAGTCGTTCTATCTTTTCGGCAATGCTCTCCACGGTAGGTTCGCATACAAAGCCGACCTTGCCGTCAGCCACAATCTCGGGCAGACCACCCACACGGGTAACAACCATCGGCACGGAGAAGTTGTAGGCTATCTGCGTCACGCCACTCTGTGTAGCGGTGCGGTATGGCAAAACGAGCGCATCTGCCACCGAAAAGTAGAGCTTCACATCCTCATCCTTCACGAAGCCCTCGTGCAGCACTACCCTCTCGCCAAGGCGGTCGAGCGCAGGGCGGTATTGCTCCTTATCGTTGTAGAATTCGCCCGCAACGAGCAGTCGCAAATCCTTATCCTCGACCTTCTCGAACGCCTCCAAAAGCAGATCCAACCCCTTGTAATCACGAATAAGACCGAAGAACAAGAGATATCGCTTGTCGGCATCGAGTCCGAGTTTGTGGCACGCCTCGGTGCGCTCTACCCTCTCGCCAAAATTCTCGAACATCGGATGAGGCGAGAAGAGGGCCGGTGCGGAGGTGTAGGCACGCAGTTCGTTGCCCACCTGCTCCGACATATATACAAAGCCATCCACCGCACCGAGGTAGTAGCGGTTAAATGGCTTATCAATCAAGTGGTGTTCGTGTGGCTCGACATTGTCGATTTGGCAGATGACCTTTGTCTTGCCGTTTCGGCGGGCAATGCGACAGATTGTGCCAAAGCACGGAGCCATAAACGGAGTCCAATACTTCATCAAAATCATATCGGGAGCCTCATGACGCAGTCGCTCGCCAAGTGCCACCCAATTCAGAGGGTTGCAGGTGTTCACGACACGCTCGATGTACAAATCGTGCGGAGGTGGCGTATCGACCGTCTGACTTTTGCCGGGGAATAACAGCGAAGGGTATTGCAGCGAGAAGGTATAGACCTTAACCTCATCTCCACGACTCTGATACTCACGAGCCATAGTCTCCATAATCGACGCCAAACCGCCACGATAAGGGTGCGCAGGACCAAGAATTACAATCTTCATACCAACTTCGTTTTATATCTTTAATACAAAGATACAAAACAAATTGAGAATTAAGAATTAAGAATTAAGAATTGAGAATATTTTCTCATTTTACATTCCGAATTCTGAATTCTGCATTCTGAATTTTGCATTCCTACTTCTCCCCTTTCGATTTGTGTTTGCTGTTGGCGATGGATTGCAGGGCAAGGTAGTGCGAGCCGTAATCGAGGAGATTTTGCCATTCGGTACGGAAAATGTCGAGGTGCTCCTCCTCTTCGGCGGACATCTCCTGAAAAATCTTGTGCGTGACGGCATCGTCCTCGGCAGCGCATAGGCGAGAGTACTCGTTATAACTATCAATCGTACTCTGCTCCAACTTCACAGCAAAATAGAACGCCTCGACAGGCTCATCAATCTGCTGCACCTTGTGCGAAGGGTTCATATCGACCTTGCCATTGAGGAACAAAATTCGCTCGGCAATATGCTCGATATGCTCCATCTCGGCAATCGACACACGGCGCATAAGTCGTGCAAGGTGTTCGTACCCCGCATCCTCGAAGATAGTGTGGAAATAGATATACTGCAAGGTTGTCGAAATCTCCTTGCCAAGTGCATCGTTCAGTCGGTCGATGCTACGCTGATATTTAGAAGTCTGCTCCATAAAATAAACCTTTTACGAAGCAGACTTACTTGCAAAACCGATACCAAACGAGGCTTACTCCTCTTCTTTGTGCTCCAAGATGTCACCGGGCTGACAGTGCAACTCGTGGCAAATGGCTTCGAGCGTAGAAAAGCGGATAGCTTTGCCCTTTCCGGTCTTCAAAACCGAGAGGTTTGCGAGCGTCACACCTATTCTCTCAGATAGTTGAGTCAGCGTCATATTACGCCGAGCCAATACCACATCGAGTTTCACCTTAATTCCCATTTCCCCTTTGCATTTTTTCGCATTAAAAACTAACTAACCAACTACGAAGATAGGCAAAAAAGTCCGAAAAACCAAATCATTCGGCAACTATTTGCCCTACCCCAATAGAGCCTTAAAATGTCGTAAATATCGTTTTTGCACCATTTTTATTGCGAATTATTACCAAATAAACTACCTTTGTGTAATTATCAAAGCAAAACTATGGCAGAGAAGACAAATTATAAATTTTCGGTTGCGCCCGAAAAAGTTGATTTTATGCTCCACGCAACCATCGAATCGTTGTGTTCGGACCTTCTGAATGTGGCTGGTGTGGATGCAAAGCACAACGGAATCAGTGCCGATGTGCTGATGCAGCACAACCGTTCGTGGGTGCTCTCCCGTATGGCGGTCGAGATTGATCGTCAGCCAAAGCAGTACGAGGAGTACTCGATTGATACCTGGGTAAGCCCTCACGCTTCACGCCTTATCTCGCCCCGAAATTTCGAGCTTCTCGATGGCAAGGGCAAGCAGTTCGGTCGTGCCGTGTCGCAGTGGTGCGTAATTGATTTTGAGAAGCGTATGCCTGTGTCGTTGGAGGAGGTTGATAGTCTCTTCGAGGGTAAGTTCTGCGATACACCATCGCCGTGCGAGACTCCACGAAAGGTGCGTGGCATTGAGCCAACCATTGTGCGCCGTCACGAGGTGCGTTATAGCGATATCGACTTCAATCGCCATGTGAATACTATGCGTTATATCCGTATGATGCTCAACACCCTACCGATTGAATATCTGACCGAAAACCGCCCACTCCGCCTTGATATTCACTTTGCGAAGGAGTGCCGCTTGGGCGAGGTGCTGACTATCGGCTACGAGCAACGAGATAATCTCTCTTTATTCGAAATTCGCAATGGCGACAATGCCGTCGCCTGCACCGCAGCGATTGAGTGGAGATAAATTGATAATTGACAGTTGATAATTGATAATTAAAGGTATTGCCTTGCAGAATATGCAAGGCAATATTATTTTATATAAATTCATACTATAAAACTAAAAAGTGCCGAGCGATTTTGCTCGGCACTTTACCTATAATTGTCAATTCTCAATTTTCAATTGTCAATTAACTACTTCTCAGGTCGCATTACGATGTATGCCATATTGTTGTCCTTCAAAATCTTCGCTGCGAGAGCCTTCAAGTCATCGTAGGTCAACGCCTCGACTGCCTTCTTGTACTCGGTAGCAAAATCAACGCCACGATAGTTGTACTCATCGAGCCAATCTACCCAATTGTAGTTCGACTGAATCTGATTCTCGTACTCCTTCAAGAGATACTTGCGAGTCTTCTCAACATCCTCTGCATTAGGGCCCTCGGTTGCAATCTTCTTGATCTCGTCAATTACAATCTGGCTCAACTCGTCGGCCATCTGCTCGTTGGTGTCGAACAATACGATAAGCTGATACCAAGGAGTGTAGTCAGGAATAATCCGACCGCCTACACCTACGCTGTAAGTACCACCCTTCTCCTCACGGATAGAGATTGTGTAGCGGCTACGGAGCACCTGCGAGAGGACATTCATCGCAACACGGTTCTTGATAGTGTAGTCGATAGGACCGGTGTAGATACGAGTCAAACCAACCTTTGGCTGCTGCATCTTCACCTTGAAGTCATTCACAACCTCTCCCTTAACAGCACGAACACCATCGTCAGCCCTCTTTGTGAGCTTCTTCGATACAGGCAACGAGCCGAGATACTTCTCAACGAGTGGCTTCAAAGTTGCCAAATCCACATTACCTACGATGTAGGTAGTGAAGTTTGCCGCATTCGAGAACAACGCCTTGTACGCTGGCTCGACATTCTCGAACTTAACCATATCGAGGATTGCAGGGGTAATCTGCTGACGGCGGAAGTGGTTGCCGTAGAGGGTCTTTGTGCGCTCAACAGACGAGATGTAGTCAGGGTTGGTCTGCGCATTCTCGAAATATGGGCGATACTGATTCATAATCACATTGAAATCGTCCTTCGAGAAGCGTGGAGCGGTGAACTGCAAGTACATAAGCTGCATAATGGTTTCGAGATCCTTTGGCGAGCCCTGTCCTACAACGCCAACCTCGTAATCATCAACACCAAGGCTAACATCTGCATCCTTACCCGAAAGTTGCTTGCGCAAGTCGGTCGAAGAGAACTTCGATACACCCATATAGTTGGTCATAACAGGAAGGAATGCCGAAGTCCAGTACAACTCGTCGCTCAACGACGACTGTCCGAAGTGTGCCTGCATCGACACCTTAACCTCGTCAGCTTTGAAAGCGGTAGGTTTAACAACCACCTTCAAACCATTCTTCAATACCCAAGTAGTGGTGCCGAGAGCCTCATTCTTCGACTCCTTCTTCACTGCCGAGCCCTTCAACTTCTTATCAGCAGGGATAAGCGGCTCCTTAACAGTGTTGTCAGCGTAAGGTGCGATATCGGCAGCCTTAACCTTTGCCAAAACCTCAGCCAACTGCGCCTCGGTAGGATTTACCAAGCCCTCCTTCTTCGGAACATTCACAATAAGCACCTGATTGTGGTCGGTGATGTACTGTGCGATGGTCTGGTTGATGGCCTGCAATGGCAACTGTGCGATAATCATACTATCCAACTTCCACTCGGTCTCTGCATCCGGCATAGCGGCATTCTTGCGGAATGCGTTCAAGTAGCGCTGAACAAACTGAGCGTTCTTGCGGTCGTTGCGGTTGTTGTATGCCAACTCCTGCATCTTCATCACATTGTTCTTTGCACGCTCCAACTCGCCCTCGGTAAAGCCGTGGCGACGAATACGCTCCAACTCGGTGTATGCAGCCTCGAAACCTGCGAGGAGTTTGCCGTCTTGTGTATCAACACCAACACCTGCGCACTCCAAAGTCGAGCAGATGCCGATACCGCCATTCATAAAGTTAGCTCTTGTGAATGGAGCATTAGGCTTCATCTTAATCTCCTGCAAACGAGCATTTGCCATATCGCTTGCCAACGCATCGATAAGAGCCAACTGCTCGGCTACAATAGTGTTGTTGTACTCCTTTGGCAACGCACGACGCTTGATGAAGAGTGTTGCGCTTGTCTCCTGCATCTCAGGGTCCTCGAAGATAGAGATAATAGGCTCCTTGTTGTCCGGAACAACGATAACCTCCTTCTGCGGAGCATCAGCCGGCGAAGCAGGGATGTCGGCCATCAACTTCTGCAACTTAGCCTCCACCTCATCAACATTGATATCACCAACGATTACCACTGCCTGATACTCAGGGCGATACCACTTGTGATAGAAGTTTTCGAGCGAAGTGTGGCTGAACGACTTCAAGCCGTCGAGGTGACCGATAAGGTTACGGTGCTCGTAGCGAGTACCCTTGCCGAGAGCCTGCAACATCTTGATAGTTCCACGCCACGATGCGCCATCACGCATACGCAACTCCTCCATAATCACGCCACGCTCTGCGTCAATCTCCTTTGGCTGCAAAGCGATAAAGTGCGACCAATCGTGAAGGATAAGCATTGCAGTATCTACGATGCCCGGGCGAATAGTAGGAACATCCTTCAAGAGGTACTGTGTATAATCCCACGAAGTACCTGCATTGAGGTTTGTACCAAACTTAACACCTACGGTTTCGAGATACTCGATCAGCATCTTACCAGGCAAGTTCTTTGTGCCGTTGAATGCCATATGCTCCAAGAAGTGAGCCAAGCCCTGCTGGTCGTCCTCCTCCTGAATAGCACCTACATCGTGCGAGATGTAGAAATCGGCCAAATTCTTCTGCTTGTCGTTGTGACGAAGGTAGTACTTCATACCATTCGGCAATGTTCCCACACGAACAGCCTTGTCCGCTGGGATAACCGGAATCTGTTGCGCCGGTTGCGCAGTTACCGCAAAAGCAACTAACAATGCGATAACGGATGTAAATAAGTGTTTCATAGTGTAAATTATGAGTTATTTATCTATTTGTTTCTGCTCACTTATAATCTAACGATTATACCCATATGTTTATTGTGCAAAAGCAACATTTACACAATATAGTGCAAATATACAAATTTATTCTAAAAAACGCAAAAACACCCCTTGCGAAAAAATGCAAGAGGTGTTTTTCTGATATATCGTAGTTGCGACTACTCTATCGTGTCGACATCCTCGACAATCTGCTGAGGCAAGAGGTAGGAATCCTTAGGAGTGTTCTTCAAAATCCACACTACCCAATCGGCCCACTCGTTCCACTCAGCCCAAGCTGCTGAGTTGTCGTTATCAGGCTTATTTGCCAAGTATTTCGCATACCAAGCATCTATCTTCGCAGCTTGCTCCTCGTCGCTCGGAACAATCACACCAGCAGCAGGATAAACATAGTTAGGGAAGTTATCCTCAGCCCACTTGATATGTGCACTCCAAGCCGGATAAGCGGTCTTTGGCTCCATGTCGAACTCAACATCCTCAATGCGATTGACAGCCAACTGATATGTTGAATAGTCGTTCTCGCCACCTGCATAGTCGGTATACTTAGAGTAGATCGAATAGATCGCCAAAACATCACCTACGGTGCCATTCTTTGGAGCATACTTACCTGCAAAACGAGAGTAACCACTGGTACGGAGCATATATACACCGTGATCCGAGGTATACTTTGCATTGTCGTTGTAGGTCAAGCAGATGCTGCCATAAAGAGCAACGTTGTTGCGGCTATATGCCAAGTGATACCAAGGGCGATTTACCACCTGGGTAACTGTGCCACCTGGGGTTGTAGGCAAAGTCTCCTGAATACCGCTTGTAGCGAGCCACGATGGATAGATCTGCTCGAACGAGCCATTCAAGAGAGGTGCAGGCGTAACCACACTGCCATCAGCCTCGGGATATGCGACACCTGCATAGTGAACTTTCAAGTTCTTGAAGCGGATCAAACGAGCAAGGAACTTCTCGGTATTGCCACCCTGAATCTTTGAATAAGAATTCTCGTCAACCACAAAGATATCGGCAGTTTCGTCGGTATCGCTCTCGGTGAGGTTTGCCTTCTCGCCTGGGAACACATGCTGACGCACCTTATTCTGGCTTACGAGGTTAGAGTTTGCGTAGTACTTGTAGTTACCGTACGAGTTGTAGCTCGAAGTTGGGATATCGCCCAACGAGAGCATCATACGGAAGTTACCGAGATACAAACCACGAATCTTAACATATACCCACATCGACTCCTTGGTTTCGAGGTTGCAAGGATAGTCGAGGAACAAGCCGTTGGTCAACTTCAACTCGATAGCAGCCGTTCCGTCGAAGATATAGAGCGACTTGTAGATATTACCCTGCTCGTCGTTAGAAATCACCTTACCCTTAATGTAGTAGTTACCTGTGTTGTACCACTTCTTCTCCAACTCGAAAGCGGTACACTCCTTCTGCGGATCAGCCACAAAACGAACATATCGTGTTCCTGCCTGTGTACCGGTATCGCCCGAGCCGCTGATACTACCGAAGATAGCCTTCAAATCTGCAATCGAGATATGCTCCAAGTCCGGATTCATAGCCTCGAAGGTCTGGTCGTTGTATGTAAATACCGGCTTCGGATCCTCAAAATTGTTGTAGCAAGCGGTCAAAACCAAACCGAGCAATGCCACCAAAATCATCTTATACTGTTTCATAATTTTCTCTCTCATTTTTCGGTTTGACTTTTAGAAACGGAAATATACATTTACGAAGCAAGTAGTACCGAGCATATAGAAGTACTTCGCATCGAAGTGTGTGTAGTAGGTTGTCGACGGATTAGACTCGCCCGGCATCATACCACGCACCTTACGCATACGCATCTGCTCGTAACCACCTGTGCGGAAGCCCTGATTGTTCAAGATATTCTTAACCTCTGCACTGAAACCGATAGTGTACTTGCGGTTAATATACCAGTTCTTACCGAGGCTTGCTGCCAATGTGTAGGCGTGACCCAAATCCTCCTCCTGGCGCATCTCAACCATCTCGGTCATTGCCCAAATCTTCTGCATATTGTCTGCACTGCTGCTATACAACACCTTCATATATGGCAATACCGCATTGTTGGTACGATATGCAGGGTTCATCGAGAGATACAACTTGTCGTAGAAGTTGAAGTTAATCGATGCAAACCAGTTCTTTGGTCCACGGAAGTCGAGTCCCACATTGAGAGCCAACTGCGGAGTGCTCTCCACATAGTAGCCCTTCCAATAGACCTTATCGGTGAGCTTCACCTTGTTGCTGTTATCTACGGTCTGCACAAAGTTTGGATCCGAAGTGTAGCGATAGTCGCCATAGTTGAATGCCGACTGGAATGCCAAACCGTTCCAGATTGGAACACGAACTGCAACCTCGACACCCATATAACGCTTGTCGATGTTACTCATAGCGAAGTTGGTGAACGAAGACTGAGTATCGTCGTAGAACGAAATAACCTTCGAGCCATTGGTCATCTCGGTGAAATAACCCGCTACACGAGCCTGAATATAAGGCAAATTGAGGTTGTAAACCAACTCTGCACTATATGCCTGCTCAGGAGTCAAACCAGGAGTAACGGTGTTACGGGTACGAGGCGAAACAAATGCCGAATTGAAGGTTGGAGCATCCTGGATTGCAGCAACATTCAAAGCCAAGTGGTGAGCCTGCGAGAAGCGATACGAGAATGTACCCTTAACCTTGTAGGTCAAGAAGTTGAGGTGCTTCGAGTCGCCCTTCGAGTCGTTCACAAAGAGACCCTTGCGCCACAAACCCTGACGCCACAAACCTGCATAACCAAGCTCGGCTCCGGCATTAACCTCGAAACCTCCTGCACGATAGTTATACATAGCCCACAACTGTGCCTGACGAACATGAGCGTAGTAGTCATACGAGAACTTATCACCCTCACGAACGATGCGTGCGTGACCGTGCTCGTTGTAGTAGTCGAGGTCATTCTGATACTTCACAGGGTCGCTACCCATGTCACGCTCGGCAAACTTATCGACATCCACCCAGAAGTCGCCACCAAGCAGATCCTTAATCTTGTCGTAGTACTCGGTGCGATTTACACGAGCCTTCACACCCGCCAAGAGGTGGTGGTTAGCATTGAAATCGTGCGAGATATTTGCTGCAAAGTTATAATCAATCTGGTCGGTGTGACGCTCCTCGATTATATAGTTCGAGCGGTGACCCTCTGCGTATGGCGAGGTTGTGCCGTTCTTGTTCGAGTTAATCATATTGTCGAAGTCGATGCGACCATTCCATATCGAGCGAGCCTCCGATGCAGCCTGCAAGTACGAGAAAATCTGATCATTAGATGCAGCCTTGAAGATGCCCGGAACAACAGTCTGTGCAAGCCCCTTCTGGTATGCATTCAACGCCTCGTTGAACAAGCCCTGCTCCATCAAAGAGTTCATATTGGTCATCAAGAAGTTGCCAAAACCATTCTCGTCGGCAATAATCTGCGATGTATAGTTCGATGGCAAGTAGCGATAGTAGTCTGGTCGTGGGTCTGCGCCATCCTTCCAAGTCATTGCCGAATAGCCATTGAAACCAAAGCGCACCGATGTAGCTGCGGTCAAACGAGTCTTCTCGTTGATGTCGTAGTAGTAGTTCAACATCACGATAGGCTCGTGCGAACGACGAACACGGGTGTTGCGCATCTTACCATTCTGGAAGCCTACATTCGGGTTGTAGTAGTTGCTACCGAACATATCGTAGGCCTCCTGTGTCGATGCCTGCTGTGCGCCACGCTGCTGCGGAGTTCCGAGCACCATCAACGAGAGGCGATGCTGCTTGTTAATCTGCTTCTCGGCTGCTGCGAAGTAACCATACGAGTTGTAATATACGCCATCAACATAGCCATTACCACCCTGACGAGTCGAAACCGAAGCGGCAAAAGACCAACCGTTGTCGAGCTGACCTGTTGCATACGAAACGATAGCACGGAAGTTGTACATCTGATTACCACCCGAAACGCTTGCACGGAAGCCTTTACGCATCTGCGATGCACGAGCGTTGATATTTGTCGAGCCGGCAAAACCACCCACACCGTAGTCGGTAGCGGTCAAACCTGCCTTGCTCTCCTGGTTACGAGTTGCATCGTTCATACCGCTCCACAACGACCAAGGACCATAGCCTGTCAACGCGTCGTTGAAACGGATGCCGTTGAGATATACATCGGTATACTTCGAGTCGTAACCACGAACATTGAAGCGCATCTCGCTAAAACGATACGATGCGATGTTGTTATACAAATCCTTCGAAGCCGAGAGCATTGATGGCAATGCCGGTGTATCCGACGACGAAGACTCGGTGTCGAACTCTGCAAATATAGCATCGTCAATAACCTCGCTCGAAAGAGCCTTTGGCACTACAATCACAGCGTTGATATCCTTTACGCCGTTTTCTACCTTAACCACGATGTCGAGATTCTCGAACTCGGGAGCAGTGAACGAGAGTTTGTAATCGCCCGCAGGCACGCCCTTCAACTCGAAGAATCCATTGTCGTTGGTTCGTGCCTTGTAGGTTGTACCCTCAATCGTTACCGCAACATTTCCAACAGCCACACGGCCGTCACGAGACAACACCCTACCCTTCAAGCCGCTCTCCTGTGCGAAAACGGTCGAAGCGACGAGTGTCATTGTCGCAATAAGTAAAAATTTCAGTTTCATACCTTTTATTTAATATATAAGTTATTTCTCTATTTCGAAATGTAGATATATACAGGGAAGTGGTCGCTATAACCGTTCTGGAAGTTCGAGCCCACGAACGAACGCAACGGATAGTTCTTGTACTGACCCTCCTGCTGAATCATATATGGACGGTAGAAGATGTTGCCGTAGAACTTTGCACCCTCCTTCTTCTGAATCTTCAACTTACCTGTCGAGCCTGTTGCCAAGTTCTCCGAAACGACGATATTATCGAACAAGTTCCACGCATCACGATATCCCAAAGTTCCATAACCTGCCTTATACATCGACCAGAATGGGTTATACATATCGTTCGACTGCAACTGCTTCATATCGCCCTTTGCACCAAGTACCTCTACAACGCTTGCATCGGTTGCGTCATCGTTGAAGTCACCCATAATCACCACCTTGGTAGCAGGATTTACGGTGCGTACCGAGTCGCAGATGTGCTTACACTTCTCGGCTACAAAGTCACGAGAGTACTGCGAACGCTCCTTGCCACCCAAGCGTGAAGGCCAGTGCGACACGATAAAGTAGAATGGCTCACCCTCGATTTTACCCCACATAGCCACCAAATCACGAGTGAAGAATGTTGGGCGACCAGGGAACGAGATGCGGTGTGCCTCCGAGCCCTCCAACTGGAACTTGTCAGGACGATAGAAGAAGGCGCAATCCACACCACGGCGGTCTGGCGAGTCGTAGTGAACGATGCGATAGTTTGCCTTGGCCAACTTTGGCGTAGCAATCAAATCCTCCAATACGAGGCGATTCTCAATCTCCGATACACCGATTACCGCAGGAAAATTCTTATCTTCGGCAGCGATGTCGAACAATACTCTCGACATATTGTCGAGCTTGCAGTTGTAGCGGTAAGTTGTCCACTTACGCTCGCCCGTAGGAAGATACTCCTCATCGTTCTTGTTCGGGTCGTTGATTGTGTCGAACAAGTTTTCGAGGTTGTAGAATACCACCTTGTACGGCTTCTGTGCAAAGGCAATCAACATTGCCGATACACACAAAATAGATAAAAGTGTCTTTTTCATGTTTTTTTTTTGCTTTTAGCTTTTAGCTATTAGCCATTAGCTGATTATTATATTTTTTAATTTTTAATTCTCAATTTGATGCGAAGCATCTTAAAATCCCCAATCACTCAAATTCTTCTGCTGCTTGACCTTGTCGGCAATCTTTGGGTCGAGATTGCGGAAGAACTTGAAGCCTGTACGCTTCTCTATCTCCGCCACCGAAACAACTGCCTGCGGTATTGTAGTGTTGGCGCCGGTGTAGTTATTCTCGAAGACAAAACCGATACAGATCAAGTCGTCTGCCGAGGTTATATTTGCAATAGGCTCTCCTGTATTACCGCTCTTTGTGCGAAGCAACAGCTTGTATGCGTGCGATGGGCGGGTAATCTTTCTACCTCGTGCGGTAAATTGATATGAGCCCGACTCAAAGAGTGTTCCCGTAACCACAAAGAGTGTATCAGCACAACTCTTTCCTCGCACCTTGCCTTCGAGGTTTGCCCATACCCCACCATTGAAGTCGCCATTCTGTGGCATCATATTCGTAGCGTAGAATGTCTGCGCATTGGTGTTGTAGTCGTAGAGGCGAGTTGCCGAAGGGAGCATATGACCTCGCTGGTCGCCCGTGCCGTATGCACCCGAAACGATATTCTGCTGCTTATCTTGCGGAATAACGGGGTTGGTAGGCTGATACTTGGCAACACCCGACGAGGTATAGTAGTAGTCGTCGAACGACCACGCATTTGTTCGATTTTGAGAGCCAAGATACGCCTTATGCACAGGATATGCCACCCACTGCGGAACCAACTTGTCGAGATCGTAGCAAATCGAGTAGTTTCGCACTCTGCGATTGTTCGAGAGCGTGGTGTAGTAGGTCTTGTAGACCAACGATGTTTTAACTTTTTGAGCCGGTTGCTCACCCCACGCACGGTCGTAGTCGGGATTTTCGCTCGCTACCAACTGACGCAAAGTGAAGGTCTTGCTAAAACCGTCGCTAAACTTTACCGTTGCTCGTGCGATACGCTCCTTATCGTTCTCGTTTGCCTCGAATTTCAGCGAGAATTGCTGACCTACAAAGCCGGCTCTCTTTACCGCAGCACAGAAATCGCCACCTTCGATAACCTCTAATGTCCAAGTGAGCATCGGATCACCGATAGTCGTACCCAATACGGTAGTGGGTTGAGCCGATACAATCACAGAGTTAATCTCGGCATTCGAGGTGTATGGCGACCACTCCGATTCCACACAAGCCGTAAAACCAAACGCAAGCACCAACACAGCTACTACACTGCGGTTGATGCTTCTAATTTTCAAATTTATATTTCTCAAACTCTTCAAAATATTCTCTCTTGTTTTTTAGAGAATTTAGTGAGTTTAATGAGCTTAGCGAATATTCCCTAATCTCACTAATTTCCCTAAGTTCTCTATTGCATCGTAAATAAAGTAGTACCCAAGGCGGGTAATCAGCCCGCCTTGGATTAAAATTCATACAGGAATTACTCTGCGTACTCTACACGAATCTTTGTAAAGTAGAATGCACCAGTAGTGTTCTTGTAGATAGCGAAGTAAGTGTAATCGCCCGAAGTAACCTCGTAAGTCGAAACATACTTGGTCAAAGCACCCTCTACAACCGATGAAGTAGTCATCGACGAAGCAGGAATCATGTTAGCAGGAACCGAAGTACCTACAACCTGCTCAGTACCGAGTGCGAGGTTGAAGTTAGGAGTGTACTTAGCGTTGTACGACTCAACGATAACCTTGGTGATACGCTTTGGAGTTGCAGTAACATTACCTACACGACCCTGCTTTGCAGCATCGGTGTTACCCTGCATCTGCAAGCAGTTTGCATTTGCGTAGTCGCCTGCTGGAGGCAAGCACAACTTACAAGCTGCGAAAACATCCCAAGTCAAGAATGTTGAGTAGCTTGTTACATTCTGCGAGCCGTAACCGTTAGTTGTAATGTCAGGAATAGCAGCCTTAACGCTGTCTGTAGTGAACTCGATAGCAGTGCCGCCCTCTGGGATTACAGGAACCTCTGGTGTCTCTGGTGTCTCGCCACCGCCCTGGCCTGGCTGCTCAGGCTCGGTAGTCGAACCGTTACCCTCAGCAACCTTGAAGTTGCGAATCTCCCAAGTACCAGCGTGGGTCGAAGTTGCAACATACTTGAATGCAATCTGAACATTCTTGCCTACATACGAAGTCAAATCGATAGTGTTAGCTACGAAGGTGTAGTCGCTGTTCGAACCATATACAGGGATAGTGAGCTGATTCCAGTTAGTACCCTTATCCTCGCTAATCCACAAAGTGAGCTCATCAGCAGGAGTACCTGCGAACTTGTGGCAGTGCTCGAATGATACCGCAGGAGCAGTTGTACCAGCAAGAGTAATCTCAGGCGAAATCAACCAGCTCTCGCTTGGAACTGCACCATTCTTGAAAGCCGAAGCCTTCATGCAAGAGTACTGCGAATCGAAGATCCAAACATAAGTCAAGCCCTCGCCGAGAACAACATTATTAATAGTGAACCAACCCTGCGATGTTGTAAATGGCTCCGAGTAAGGAATAGTTACAGCGCCCTCTGGTTTCTCAGGAGCCTCAGGCTGCTGAGGAGCCTCAGGTACCAACTCTGTGCCATTTCCACCCTCTACGAGTTTGAAGTCGTCGAAACGACCACCACCGTTCGATGCAGGAGCCTCGTAAGTGAAACGAGCGTAGAGAACAGTAGCATCAGCCTTTACCTTGAACTCAGCCTGAACTGCGTACCAACCGTTGCCACCATTTGGAGCGAATGTACAATCTACTGCATCCCAAGTCTGACCGTCGTAGCCGAGTTCGAGGTGAACGAGCGAGCCATCAACAGTTGCAAAGCCTGGAGTACCGCCATTGTAAGCGTTCTGGCACGATACATTGTAAGTGAAGATGTAGTTCGAGCCACCTGTAACAGCGATATTCTCGATTACGAAGTGTGCCTGTGCAGGAACCTTGTTCAAGAATACATAAGGAGCACCTGAAATACCTACTGCGTCAGCGGTTGGCTGATAAGCGTTACCCGAGTGACGAACAGATGCGCTCTGACCTGCGTAAGTTACATTTGCAGCAGCATCGCCCTCAGGAGTCCAGCCATTAAACTGGTCGATGTATGGCCAAGCTGTGCTACCCGACGAAGTGGTAATCTTCTCAACATCCTCACCAACCTTCTCGTAGTAGAGGAAGTTGCTCTGGTTTACACCGCCTGCATTCTGCGAAACCACAACCTCTGCCTTTGCAGTGGTAGTAGTCGAAGTGCCGAGTGCAGGGATCATAGTCTGCTTCTGAGCATCGAATACAACCTTGAACTCACGAGCCGCAGCAGCAGGAACAGTGATAGTTACGCTACCATTGCCCTCGCCTGTGAGAGGCTCAACAGTAACATCTGCCTGGTCGCACGAAACGGTCCAGGTAGCATTCGAAGTAACGGCGATTACCTGCTCACCGCCTTCGAGAGTGGTTGCAAACGAAGACGGATTAACAGCGATCTCGGCCATAGCCTCGTCACCCCCAGTCTTACCTCCATCAGGAGTACAACCCACGCCAAAGAGCATTGCTGCTCCGGCTACAAACGCAAAAAATCTTCTTGCTTTCATAATTTTTGGTTTTTTAGTTAAGTTAATAAGTGAATAAAAAAGTTAATATTGTATATTAAAAATGGTTTTTCGCTTTTAATTTATAATCTACTTCAATTACCGTGCGAATATAGTACAATTTTCGACAACAACCTACTATTTAGGTTATTTTTTATAAAAAATAAACTAACAGGAGAAAGTTGGGAGTTGAGAGTTGGGAGTTCAGAGAACAAAAAAAGTTGGAGCATCACCTGCCCCAACTCTCAATTCTCAACTCTGAACTCTCAACTCAATAGCGCCTTCTCGATCTGCTCCACTTGCTGACGGAACATCTTCTCGGTATCCATCAAGTTCGAAATCGTCTTGCACGAGTGCAACACAGTTGCGTGGTTACGACCACCAATCGCTGCACCGATATTTGTCAAAGGCTGCTTGGTGTGCTTCTTCGCCAAGTACATCGCCAACTGACGAGCAATTGCCACCTCACGAGTACGCTCCGACGAGCTCATACGCTCCTTGTCGATATTCATCTGCTCGCAAACGGTCGAGATAATATGCTCGATTGTAATCTCCTTCTGATACATCGAAACATAGACCTTCAACACCTCTTTTGCGAGGGCGGTAGTGATGCGCTTATTCATAAATGTAGCGTTTGCCACAAGCGAAGAAATTGCGCCCTCTATCTCTCTGATATTAGCCGAGATATGCTCTGCCAAGTAAGAAACCACTTCATCTGGAATATCAGCGTTGAGTTGATTGGCTTTTGTGCGAATAATCTTAACCTTTGTTTCGTAGTCAGGAATGCGAATTTCTGCCGACAAGCCCCACTTAAAACGGGTAAGAAGTCGCTCCTCGATATCCTTCAACTCCACAGGAGGTTTATCCGAGATAAGCACCAACTGCTTGCCCGACATCTGCAAGTGGTTGAAGATATTGAAGAAGGCATTCTGCGTACCTGGCTTGCCCGACAACTCCTGAATATCATCCAAAATCAAGACATCGACCGCCTGATAGTAGTGGATAAAGTTCGGAACATCATGATTGAGCGTTGCCGCCTGGAATTGGGCTTGAAATTTGCTCATCGCAACATACAACACCTGCAACTCGGGGAAACGCTGACGCACCTCATTACCGATTGCGTGAGCCACATGGGTTTTGCCCAAACCCGAATCTCCGTAGATGTAGAGCGGGTTGAAAGGGGTGTGACTACCGGGATTTACCGACACAGACATAGCAGCCGAACGCACCAGACGATTACACTCTCCCTCGATAAAATTATCAAAAGTGTAATTTTTATTGAGTTGCGGTTCAATTCTTAGGCGATTTATACCCGGAATTACAAAAGGATTTCGTATATTTGAGGTGTCGGTTTGCTGACTAAACGAATGTTCGGTTATAGTAACATCGCTTTCGCTCGGCACAGCAATAGGATGATTGTTCTTTGGAATAGCATAGTAGAGGCGAGTATTGCGACCAAACAACTGCGCAATAATCGGTTTTAATACCTGACTATAATTATCCTCAATGGTCTTTGCAAAGTCACGATTAGGCACTTTGATGCGAAGTCGCTCGCCATCGAACTCCAATGGCTCGATAGGAAGAAACCACTGAGCAAACTCCTCCGCCGAGGTTTTCATCTTCAATTCGGTGAGGCAATTTTGCCAAGCATCATTGTATGTCGCAGTAGTTGCAAGCATAAATCATTGAGTATAAATAGTTTGGGTAAAAATTCACTATCTTGCCGCATAACTGTTGCGGTTTGACATTGCAAAGGTGGAAATAAAATTGTGGAAAAAAAAATGTCGCAACTATTGTTTTTTCAATATTATTTATTATGGAGAGGGAAAGTCAATTTTATCAAATGAAATTTAACTCGCTGATATACTACATTTACAAATAATTTTCATATATTTGCAGTAATTAAAAAACAAATATTTTTTCGATAACATATAAACAAAACTTATATAACTACAATTATGGATAACTTGCAGCAATTAGTTATGTCGAAGGCCGAGAAGTGGCTCGGCGCTGAGTTCGACGAGGCAACACGCCAAGAGGTTAAGAATCTGATCGATAACAATCCGAAGGAGCTCATTGAGAGTTTCTACAAGGACTTGGAGTTCGGCACAGGTGGCTTGCGTGGCATTATGGGTGTAGGTACTAACCGAATGAACAACTACACCGTAGGTTTTGCTACACAGGGCTTGGCTAACTACTTGAAAATCAACTTCCCTAACGAGGAGATTCGTGTTGCTATCGCTCACGACTCACGCAACAACTCTCGCACTTTTGCCGAGCATGTTGCCGACATCTTCGCATCAAACGGTTTCAAAGTGTTCCTCTTCGACGAGTTGCGTCCAACTCCGGAGCTCTCATTCGCAATTCGTGAGTTGAACTGCCAATCGGGTGTTATGGTTACCGCTTCGCACAACCCAAAGGAGTACAACGGTTACAAGGCTTATTGGAGCGACGGCTCGCAGGTAACATCTCCGCACGATGTTAATATTATTAAGGAGGTAGAGAAGATTACCGAGGTGTCGCAGGTATTGACAGGCTTGCACGCCGAGAATATCACCATCCTCGACGAGGAGTTCGACAAGAAGTACCTCGCAAAGATTAAGGAGTTGCAGCTTTCGCCGGAGAGCGTGGAGCGTTTCCACGATATGAAGATTATCTACACCCCACTCCACGGTGCCGGTGTGCGTCTTACCCCTATGTCGTTGAAGAACTTTGGTTTTACAAATGTTATCTCGGTTAAGGAGCAGACCGTTCTCGACGGCAACTTCCCAACCGTAGAGTCGCCAAATCCTGAGAACCGACCTACTATGAAGATGGCGATTGACCTCGCAGAGAAGGAGCAGGCAGACCTTGCAATGGCTACCGACCCAGATTCGGACCGTATCGGTTTGGCTTTGCGCAACTCGAAGGGCGAGTATGTTCTCTTGAATGGTAACCAGACTCTCGTGCTTTTGATGTGCTACCAGCTTACCCGTTGGGCAGAGCTCGGCAAGATCAAGGAGGGCGACTATGTGGTTAAGACTATCGTTAGCTCGATGATGCCTGACGCAGTAGCCGAGGCTTATGGCGTGAAGTGCTACAACTGCTTGACAGGTTTCAAGTTCATCGCAAAGATTATCCGCGAGAACGAGGGCTTGGCACAGTATATCGGTGGTGGCGAGGAGTCGTTCGGATACCTCGCAGGCGACTATGTTCGTGACAAGGATGGAGTTTCGGCTTGTTCGTTGGCAGCCGAGGCTGCTGCTTGGTGCCGTGCTACCAAGGGTGTAACACTCTATGAGTGGTTGCAGGAGCTCTATGTTAAGTTTGGTTTCTATCGTGAGTCGCTCGTGAATGTTGTTCGTGAGGGCAAGGATGGCGCAGAGCAGATTCAGAATATGATGGTTGAGTTCCGTGCTAACCCTCCACAGTCGCTCGTAGGCTCGAAGGTTGTTGAGATCTACGACTACAAGACCTTGGAGTTGAAGAACACCGTAACAGGCGAGGTTCGTCCTATCCCTGGAATCGAGGACAAGAGCAATGTTTTGCAGTGGATTACCGAGGATGGCACAAAGGTTTCGGTACGCCCATCGGGAACAGAGCCAAAGATTAAGTTCTACTTCGGTGTGAAGGCGGAGTTGCCATCGGTGGCAGAGTACGAGAAGGTAGAGGCTGAGCTCGATGCAAAGATCGAGGCTATCAAGGCAGAATTGAAGCTCATCTAATACATATATATAAGTATATATGACTACGAAGGAACGCATAGCGAAGGCTTTGGCTGTCGCAACCGACACCAAAGTCTTCGAGATGGAGAGCAATATTTTGCACCTCGCACCATCTATCTTCAAAGAGCAATTTGGTGATGCAAAGGCTATTGTCATCGCCGACAAAAACACTTGGCGAGTAGCCGGCGAGGAGGTTTATAAACACCTTGTCGATGCGGGCATCGAGGTTTCGAAGCATATTATCCAGCAGGATGAGTTCCACGCCGAGTGGTGCTATGTTATGGAGGTAGAGGAGGCAGCCAAGGAGGCTGGTGCAATTATGGTTTCGGTGGGTTCGGGCGTAATCAACGACCTCTGCAAACTCGCTTCACACCACCTCGGTCAGCAGTACCTCACCGTACCTACCGCAGCATCGGTTGACGGTTACTCATCATTCGGTGCATCAATTAGTTACGAGGGCTTGAAGCAGACATTCGACTGTCCTGCTCCATTGGCTATTTTGGCTGATGTGGATGTTATCGCCAATGCACCAAAGGAGATGACGGCAGCCGGTTATGCCGACCTCGCAGCTAAGATTCCGTGCGGTGGTGAGTGGATGATTGCCGACATTATGGATGCCGAGCCTATTATCCCCGAGGCTTGGCATGTATTGCAAGATGTACTCGACGACCAACTCGCTAACCCTGATGGAGTTGCAGCTTGCGACAAGGATGCTATCGCAGCTTTGTTCGAGGGCTTGACTTTGAGCGGTTTCGCTATGCAGGCAGCCCGTTCGAGCCGCCCTGCATCGTGCGCAGACCACCTTTTCAGCCACTATCTCGATATGACTCATCACACCTTCAACGGCAAGTTGCAGTCGCACGGTTTTCAGGTGGCTATCGGAACTCTTACAATGTGTGCATTCTTCGATGCCTTCCTCGAAATGGACTTGCGCAACCTCGACATCGAGAAGTGCGTAGAGGCTTGGCCGTCGCTCGAAGAGGAGCAGCAGCGTGCGCTCGACATCTTCAAAGATTTCGTATCGCCAGACTTGGGATACAAGCAGATTACTATCAAATACAACGACAAAGAGACTGTTCGTCAGCAACTTACAATGTTCAAGAAGCATTGGCCATTGTTGAAGGCGCAGTACCGCAAGCAGGTCTATCCGTTCGAGAAGATGCAGGAGTGCTTCCGCAAGGTTGGCGCACCGGCAGACCCTGCCGACATCGGCGTAACTCGTCAGCAGTTGAAGGATATGCTTCCGTTCGTGCAGTTGATGCGTTGGCGTATGAATATGTTCGACTTGGCTCTCCGTGGTGGCTTCTACGAGGAGTTGGTCGAGAAGGTCTTCGGCAAGGGCGGTCGCTGGGAGATAGCGTAACGCTCTACAATGCAATAATAAAGGCTGTCGTTTCGTGCGACAGCCTTTTCTGTTACAGTTTTGCGAGTATTCGTTTGATTACCGGAATTTTCAAAATGGGCAACAATGCGTGTGCCGGCAAGATCCGACAAACGAGGACTACAATCTTTGTAAATAAGCCGGGAATAGCGGTGCGACGACCTCGCTCCAAGGCTCTAATACCCGACTTTGCCAATCGCTCTGCCGACATCATAACGCCAAAGGTTCTCAGCCACTTACGATGCTTCTCTTCAAGTGAATAGAGAGGTGTATCGACAGCACCAGGATAGACCGTCGTAACCCTCACGCCGTATGGGCGAAACTCGTACCACAACGACTGCGCAAAGCTTTTAAGGTAGGCCTTTGTTGCAGCATAGTACGACACAGTGATATATGGTGTCCAAGCGGTCATCGAAGACATTATCAGGATGCGTCCCTCTCCCCTACTGCACATATCCTCGCCAAAGAGTCTACACAACTTCGAAGGGGTTACGCAATGGAGATTTGTGATAAACTCCGCCATTGAGGGTTTGGTGTGCAGAAACATTCCGAACTGCAAAATTCCCGCATTGCTAACGAGGGTCGAAACCTCGTAGTTGCGCTCCTTGCACCACTCGTAAATCTGCTCGGCAGAGTCTGCCTTTGAGAGGTCGGCATACAATGCAACCGCCTCTACGCCAAAGCGTTGCTTCAACTCGGCAGCAACCTCCTCGTTGCGTTCTTTTTGGTTGCTCACAACGATGATGTTCTCGCCTTTTGCAGCGAATTGCTCGGCATAGCAGAGCCCTATTCCCGATGATGCACCTGTGATTAAAGTAAATTTCATAGCGCAAAAGTATCTATTTTTCGGCAATTTTGCTCGCAATTCGCCAACTTTTTAATACTTTTGCGGTCGAAAAACAAAAAAATAGACGAGAGACGAAAGACGAGAGACGAAAAATAAATTTCCTTTAATTCTCAATTTTCAATTCTCAATTCTTAATTTAAGAACGAAGCGATTATGATTGGAAGAGGACTCTCCGCAGTAGGACTTTTGATATGCTCTAACTTGTTTATGACCTTGGCGTGGTATGGTCAAGTGATGTTCAAGAGCAAATTCGAGCGCATCGGCTTGGTAGCCGTGATTTTTATCAGTTGGCTGGTGGCATTTTTCGAGTACTGCTTTATGGTGCCGGCTAACCGCTTGGGCAGTATGGAGTATGGCGGACCATTCTCGATTTGGGAGCTAAAAGTTATTCAGGAGGTTGTGTCGCTTACGGTCTTTGCGATTGTGGTTCAACTAATTATGAAAAACGAGGCTCTCCGTTGGAACCACTTTGCCGGCTTTGTCTGCCTCGTTCTGGCGGTATTCTTTATCTTTAAGAAATAGAGGATATCTACACCTTTGACTTTTAACTGAAAACTGAAAGTTTTCCGCTTTCAGTTTTCAGTTTTCCGTTTTAATTACTATCTTTGCGCTCAAAAGAAAATTATAGTAGAAAATGAATATCGAACAACACATTTCAAGCGTTATAAAGGCGGCCGTAGAGGCTCTCTATGGCGAGGTTGCCGACTCGCAGATTCAGATTCAGAAGACTCGCAAGGAGTTCGAGGGCGACTATACTCTCGTGGTTTTCCCACTCGTTAAGATGGCTCGCAAAGCGCCCGAAGCGGTGGCTACCGAGATTGGCGAGAAGGTCGTTGCATCGGCTGCCGAGTTCAGCTCGTTCAATGTTATCAAAGGCTTCTTGAACCTCTCGCTTGACCAGAAGTTCTGGGTAGAGCGTTTTGGCGAAATTGCTGCCAACGAGAACTATGGCGTAGCCGAGCCAACAGGTCGCACAATTATGATTGAGTACTCGTCGCCTAACACCAACAAGCCACTCCACCTCGGACATATCCGCAACAACCTCCTCGGTTACTCGGTGGCGCAGATTTTGGCGGCTAATGGTCACAATGTAATCAAGGCAAACCTTGTAAACGACCGTGGTATTCACATCTGCAAGTCGATGGTTGCGTGGTTGCGCTACGGAAATGGTGCTACTCCCGAGTCGACAGGCAAGAAGGGCGACCACCTCGTAGGCGACTACTATGTGGAGTTCGACAAGCACTACAAGGCTGAGATTAAGGAACTTATCGCAAGCGGAATGAGCGAAGAGGAGGCAAAGAAGCAGGCTCCGATACTCCTCGAAGCACAGGAGATGCTCCGCAAGTGGGAGGCAAAAGACGCAGAGGTGCGTGCCCTTTGGGAGAAGATGAACGGCTGGGTTTATGATGGTTTCGATGTAACCTACAAGACTCTCGGCGTTGATTTCGACAAGGTATATTACGAATCGCAGACCTATATTCTCGGCAAAGGACTTGTCGAGGAGGGTTTGTCGAAGGGTATCTTCTTCCGCAAGGAGGATGGCTCGGTATGGATTGACCTCGAAGCAGACGGTCTCGACCAGAAGTTGTTGCTCCGTGGCGACGGTACATCGGTATATATGACTCAGGACCTCGGAACGGCTTTGCAGCGTTTCGAGCAGAATGCGTTGAACGGCATTATCTATGTTGTAGGCAACGAGCAGAACTACCACTTCCAGGTTTTGAAGTTGATACTCAAAAAGTTGGGTTACGAGTGGAGCGACGATATTTTCCACCTCTCGTATGGTATGGTGGAGTTGCCGGAGGGCAAGATGAAGTCTCGCGAGGGTACTGTTGTCGATGCTGACGACTTGTGCGAGGCGATGATTTCGACTGCACGAGAGATGTCGCAGGAGTTGGGCAAGCTCGACGGTTGCAGCGAGGAGGAGGCTTTGGCAATCTCATCGATGGTAGGTTTGGGTGCACTCAAATACTTCATCTTGAAGGTTGATCCGAAGAAGACCATGTTGTTCGACCCTCGTGAGTCGATCGACTTCAATGGCAATACAGGTCCGTTTATTCAATACACTCACGCCCGTATTTGCTCGGTACTCCGCAAGGCTGCTGAGCAGAACATTACATTCGAGGGCGAGAAGATTGCTTGCGAGTTGTTGCCGGAGGAGATTTCATTGGTTAAGATGTTGTGCGACTACCCTGCTACCGTAGCGACTGCGGGTGAGCAGTTTGCACCATCTGTAATAGCCGCCTACACCTACGAGTTGTGTAAGACCTTCAACGGTTACTACCACGACCACTCTATCCTCCGTGAGGAGAACGAGGCTGTGAAGAAGATGCGTTTGCAGTTGGCACAACAGGTGGCACGAGTTATCAATCGTTCAATGCGCTTACTCGGAATTGATGTTCCGGAGCGAATGTAATTCGCAAATTAAAAATTAAAAATTAAAAATTGAGAATTGAAAATTCCTTTAATTGTCAATTCTCAATTGTCAATTGTCAATTAAAAAAGATATGGCAGGATCAAATTTTGTCGATTATGTAAAGATATTTGCTCGTTCGGGTCACGGAGGAGCAGGCTCGGCTCACTTCCGTCGTGAGAAGTTTGTCGCTTTCGGTGGTCCCGATGGTGGCGACGGCGGTAAAGGTGGCTCGATTATCTTGCAAGGCGACCAACAATATTGGACACTTATCCACCTCAAATACCAGCGTCACCAATTTGCCGAAGATGGCGAGTGTGGCTCGGGTGCTCGTTCGCACGGCAAAGATGCGAAGGATATCATCATTCCTGTACCTCTCGGCACGGTAGCAAAGCAGGTTTTCACCGATGAGGAGACAGGCGAAACCTACACCGAGGTTGTTGGCGAGGTAACCGAGCACGGTGAGCAGCTTGTGCTTCTGAAAGGTGGTCGTGGAGGTTTGGGTAACTGGCACTTCCGCACCGCAACAAATCAGGCACCACGCTATTCGCAGCCAGGCGAGGAGGGTGCCGAGGGTGCATTTATCCTCGAATTAAAGGTCTTGGCAGATGTTGGTTTGGTAGGTTTCCCGAATGCTGGCAAGAGTACCCTTTTGTCGGTTGTTTCGGCTGCGAAACCGAAGATTGCAAACTACGCATTTACCACTTTGGAGCCAAATCTCGGCATCGTAGAGGTGCGTGACGGACACTCATTTGTTATGGCGGATATTCCGGGTATCATCGAGGGTGCACACGAGGGCAAGGGTTTGGGAACTCGCTTCTTGCGCCATATCGAGCGAAATTCGAGTTTGCTCTTTATGATTCCAGCCGACAGCGACGATATTCAGAAGGATTACGAGATATTGCTCGGTGAGCTTACGCAGTACAACCCCGAATTGCTCGACAAAAACCGCATTCTGGCTATCACAAAGTGCGATATGCTCGATGACGATTTGATCGAGGAGATGAAGGCGCATCTGCCAGAGGGTGTTAAGTCGGTATTTATCTCGTCGGTTACGGGCTTGAATATTGCGAAGTTGAAGGATATGTTGTGGGAAGCACTCCACCAATAATGCGAGGCTTACGCTACATACTTATTGTACTATTTCTTTTGAGTTATAGAGGTCTCTCCGCACAGGAGTTCGACCTCTATGATTTTAGGTACTACAAGCGTTTCGACACCGTCGAGGAGTTGCTCGCTCCCGAAAAAGATAGTGTCGAAGTGGCAAAATTCACACTCAATCGCAAATTCTCCACTCGTGCGCTCGACTACAATTTCTCGGCTGTGCGCTTTGCAAGGCGAGGAGCGCCGTCATATATGCGTAGGACATTGCTCAACGATGTTGAAGTGCCGTTTATAGGTAGCTCGGCTCTGCGTGCGCTGCAACTCGCCGAGGAGCGCACACCAAACGAAACGAAGTTGCGCATAGACACCCTAAAAGAGTGTCGCACATCGGCAGGCGTTGCCTTTTCGTCGATAAATACACCCTACTCCGTTTCGTTGGCAACGGCGCAGAAACTCAACAACAATTGGTCGTTGGCGACAAACCTCACGGCTCGAACAGGCAGAGATTTGCACATCGAAGGTATGTTTGGTAACTCATTGGAGTTTAACGCAATAGCCACCAAGAATTGGAACGAAAAGCACACGCTTTCGATGGCACTTTTCGCCAAACCGCAGATGCGCAGCACACGCCAAGCTTCGACTGCGGAGGCGTTCCGACTTACGGGCAACAACCTCTACAACCCTGCGTGGGGCTATCAGAATGGCAAAGTACGCAATGCCCGCATAAGGCGAGAGTTTCTGCCAACTGCTTTCGTGGGTTACGAGGGCACGATTACGGAGCGCACGAGGTTAAATCTTGCCGTAGCATTGACCGCCGGTATCGAGAAATATAGTTCGCTCGATTGGTTCGATGCGCAGACTCCGCAACCCGACAACTACCGCTATATGCCGAGCTATTTCGAGGATGAGGATGATATATTTCACGCTGTTGAGAGCGCTTGGATAAACAACGATGCGCACTATACGCAGATAGATTTCGACCGTCTGATTGCGACCAACCGACTCAACCAAGGCGAGGCAATATACGCCATTTCCGACCGAGTTAGGCGCACCGTGCATAGCGCATTTCGTGGCGGAGCAACGACTACACTCGACAAAGGCTCTATCTCATACGGTTTTGAGGTAACGACCGCTAATTATCGCAATTACAAGCAGATGCGGGATTTGCTTGGTGCGGAGTATATCATCGACCTCGACTATTTTCTGCTTGATGACGACACTTTCGGCAACTCACTGCAAAACAACCTCGCAACGCCAAACCGACGCATTGCCGAGGGCGACCGCTTCGGCTACGACTACGCCATTCGCAGACACGATTTGTCGGCATTTGCCACCTATCGCTACTCCACCGAGCGACTCGACCTCGATATCGCTGCAAAGGTTGGTTATTGCGACATTTCGAGACGAGGTTTCTATCGCAAAGAGCTATTTGCAGACAACTCGTTTGGTGTGTCGCAACATCTGAAATTCTCGCCCTACTCACTACGCCTTAAAGCGGGCTATCTCGTTGCAGATAACCACTTTATAACCGCAAACATAGCGACCGAAGCGACACCTTGCGAGGAGGAGAATCTCTTTTTGCAGAGCCAATACAACAACCGCACTATCGCCAACCCTGCGATGCGCTCCGCCTACAATGGCGAGGTGCGCTACATCTTCCAAAAGCCAAATATTTCGGTCAGCACCACCCTATTTCTCTCGGCAGAGTTGAACGATACGCAAGTGCGCCACCTCTACGATGATCTGTCGGGCGAGTATGCCGACATCGTGACGAGCCGAATAAACACCCTCTGCTATGGCTTGGAGGTCGAGGCGGAGTATCGCTTTGCCGACCATTTCCGCACGACGGCAGCGGTTTCGCTCGGCAGATACAAGTATGCAACCAATTCACTTATAACCATTTACACCGACTCGGCAAACACGCTTCTTGCCGACCATATCGAGAGCCGTACCAAAGGACTTTCGCTCGGAAATGCTCCGCAGGTTGCCGTTACCGCAGGGTTATCGTACTATAATAAGGGTTGGTGGGCTACGATAAACGCCAACTATGCAGGTCTGCGTTACATAGAGCCATCGGCAGTGATGCGCACCGAGCGAGTGCTGGCTATGGCAGTTTCGCCCGAGCAACGCTCGGCACTATGCGAACAAGAGCGACTGCGTGACGCCTTCACGCTCGATTTATCACTCTCGAAAACGCTCTATTTAAGTCGTTTGAGCAAGAAGATTTACAGCACATCTGCCGTGCCTCGCTTCGAGGATAAGCACCCAAAGAGTCGCCTTATTTTCCGAGTCGGAGTGCGCAACCTTCTCGGCTCAACCAATATTGTATATAACGCCTACGAAAGTTCTCGCCTTCAACGATATAGACTTTCCGGCGAATACATCTACAACCGCCAGGCATCACGCTATTTGTACGCCTATCCTCGCACTTTCTACGCCTCGGCAACATTTGCATTCTAAGCAAGAAGTTGTCTAACAAGGTGATTTCTGCGTTACGCTTGCCCTCAAAATGCTCATTTACGCCTAGTAAACTCCGCTTTTTCGGGCTACGCAAGCCTTGAAATCCCTCTTGTTATACAACTTCCGACAAAAAGCGAGTCCAAATTTGGACTCGCTCTGACTATCTCAAACCAACATAGGTCGGCTTTTCGACCGACACTCGTTCGACTTTGCCCGTTGGCACGCCATTTTCGAGCGGATAGATCTCAATCGTACTATCGTCTCGGCACGCCACGACCAATGCCCTACCATCTGCCGAAACTGCAAAATGGCGAGGATGACCGCCCACAGGCTGGTAGTGCAACTTCTTCAACTTGCCCTCTGCCAAACACTCGTATATGGCTACGCCATCCGAAATCGGGCAATCTTTTGCCACACTACTCACTCGCAGCGATGCGTAGAGGTAGCGACCGTCTGCGCTCAATGCAATATGCGCTCCGCCACTCGGATTTGCATCACCCATCGGATATCTGCCGAGCAGCGCAAAGTCCGCAGTGCGATATACCAACACCTCGTCGCTCAACTCGGTTACAACATATAGGAGCGCACCGTCTTTGCTATATGTGCCGAAACGAGGACCACTGCCCACAGGTGCCGATATGGTAGGCAGCTGCTTCGCTACCCTGCCCTTTTCGACCTCAAAGCGGTAAATCTTGTCGCATCCGAGATCCACAACCACCAACTCCTTGCCATTGGGCGAGAGTGCCGAGGAGTGGATATGTGAACTCTTCTGGCGGGTAGGATGAATACCCGACCCCTCAAAGTGCAACAGGCGTGTTTTGCCCTTGACATTGCCCTCTTTGTCGAGCGGATAGAGCGTCAAAGTGCCACTCGTATAGTCCGAAACGACCGCCTCTCGCTCCAAGAGGGTTATATGGCACGACTCATCACCTTCGGTTTTGCTCTCGGTCATCGGCACTTGCAACGATGCCAATTCGATAACTCCCTCCTTGCCCTTCAACACCTCCGCATCGAATACGCAGAGCGCAGAGTGTGGCGAGAGTGAGCGCAAAGCATAGACCTTATCGTTGCCCTCGGCGAGATAGGTATGCCCCCAATAGGCGGTATTCGAACCGACCAAGATGGTCAAGGCCAAAGATTTAAGCAGTGAAATCATAGTATTGTATAATTGGTTTATACAAAGTTACGAAAAATTTATCTATCCACAAAAAAGGCGACCCGAAGGTCGCCCATTAACAAACACAATGTTCGTTTAGAACTTTCTAACAGCACGAGCCCAACAAGGCATTCCTTTTGTGCCGTGATTATCATTACCATTCTGCATATTCACATAGCGACCATAATCCGGGCCATTCTCTTCACACGACCAATAGAATGAAGCGTGCAGACCTGCTCCGAGCGACTCTAAGATCTCTCTGACGCCATAAACTCTGCCCAATTCCTCTATCGAAGGTGCATACCAGCCTTCGCCCTGCGAATTGCACCAACTATTTGCTGCATCCCAAATCAACTCCTCGTCAGGCTCGGTAAAACCTACGATTGTGCCGTGATGTGCATCCTCTTCGAGTGCAATAACCACACCCTCTACGCCACCAACCTTATAGTGGTCGCCAATCTTATAAGTCTGCAAATCGCCACCCTCATTCGGAGCGCACGCTACGGCTGCAAACAAAACCGATAAAGCTAAAAATAATCTCTTCATAGTTATAAAGTTTTAGAAGTCGTAACCAACAATATACGATAGGTAGTTGCGCCAATCTTCCGCTGCTTTATATGCACTTACCGAGTTGGTCGGCACATAAATCTTACAACCGAGAGGCACGATATTATGACTTTTATCTATATACGAGAACATACTAGGACCTCCCGTCGGCGGAGTTGTAGGCTTGCAATAGACCCCTTTTAGGCTATGGCAAGCCCAGAATGCAAAATTTCCAATCGAAGTAACGCTATCACCAATTGTAACTTTGGTAAATTCACTAGCATAGAATGCCCCATCGGTAGATGTTGTATTACTTGGTATATTGCAATTAACCGTTAATTCGCCTGCGCAATGATAGAATGCATCACCTCCAATCGAAGTAACGCTATTAGGAATAGTAATACTTTTGAGGCAATGACAATCATAGAATGCATACTGCCCAATCGACTCAACGCCATTAGGAATAACCAAATCGGTTACCAATTCGCCATTTAGATAAAGAGCTTCTACAAGAGATAACGGAGAGGCAGCAGTACCATTAAAATGTATTCCGCACCATTTTGCAATATCGGTAATATATATTGCTTTTAGACTACTGCAACCCGAGAATGCAGAATTTCCAATAAAAGTAACGCTATCCGGAATTGTCACACTTGTCAAACTATTGCAGCCATAGAATGCCTCATCCCCAATAAATGTAACGCCATCTCCGAGTGTCAGACTTGTCAAGCTACTGCAATTATAAAATGTCTCATAACTAAGCTCGGTACCGCCTCCACCAATACTTACATTTGTTAATTGAGGACACTGATAGAATGCACCACCACCAATCATAGAAACGCCTTCACCAATTCTTACTTGTGTTAATTGACTGCACTGTTCGAATGCATTATTACCGATTTTGCCATTTCCGTGTTCTACATCTATTATCGTTAAGGTTTTCAATGTCTTATTATTTCGGAAGGCGTAGGCATCTATGGAGGTGCTTGCATAGAGGGTAAGGTTCTCCACCTTTGAGCTCTGAAATACATCACGATCAATAATCTTTACCTCCTTCGGTATTGTAACATCTGTTAGTCCGGGAGCAATAGCCATTAACTCATTATTATAAATAAACATTGTATTGTTGTCCGAGTTAGGGCTGATGATATATTTGAGGTTTGTACAACCCTCAAATGCATCGGGAGCGATATAGGTTACACCCTCCGGCAAATAGATGCTCTCCAAAGTGGAGCAGTCCTTAAATGCCTTTGATGGAATAGAGGTAACATAGTTATCGAAGCGAATAGAACCATAACCCTTCTCCACATCGTAGGAGTGGCTGATAAGATTACCGCCAAAGCCATTCTGATTGTAGAGTGTGATTTGAGTGTCGAAAACGGTGGTGTAGAGCACCTCGTTAGCAGCAACTGTAAGTTGCATAATACCGGCGTTAGGGTCCTGTGTAACCTTAATCTCGTAGGACTTATTATTCTTCGACTTGATAGCCACAACGCCACTGCGCTCCTTATCGTTAGGATTGCTTGTAGCGGTGATAAAGAAGCTGTTTTCACCCTTCGAGCCCGATGTTCTTGTGGTCGAAAGCCAATCGGCATAGCAGGTAACCGTCCAATCGGTCTTGGCGATAAATTGGATATTCACCGTACCACCTCCGGCCTCCATATGAGGTGCGGTGTTGGTATTGTTGATAAACTCGATATCGTCGCTGTCGGCATTGAACGACTGCTTGACCGTAATTTCGTAGCTCTTGTGGTTGCTCAACTTAATGGCTACCACGCCTTTACGCTCCTTTGCAGTGGTGTTAGGCTCGGCTGTAATCACGAAACTGCCGTTGCCTGCCTCGCCCTCATCCTGCGAAACCGAGAGCCAATCGGCATAGACCGAAACGCTCCACGAGAGAGCCGCCATGAAGGAAATCTTGGCAGTACCGCCCTCGTGCGAGATTGTTGGGGCGGTGTTGGTGTTGTTTGTAAAGCTCAAATCCTCATCGCCCACCGGGCCCGGCTGCTCGGTTGGAGGATTGTTGTCATCGTCGGTCGAACTGTCGGTGCATCCGTATGCAACCATTCCGACAAGCGCAAGTAAAAGTAACAACTTTTTCATAGCATTTGATTTTATGGATTAAATAATAATTTGTAACTAATTGATTATCAACGAAATCCCCCCCCCGAAAAATCGGGAGGGGTATTTGCGATACCCTTATTAAAATATGTTTTTCACCTTGCTTGGCTTTTGTTCCTTACAAAGATAATAATTTATTTTTAGATTTGTGTATAATTATCGAAAAATATCGGAATTATTTGCTTTTGGAAAGAGAAACTACCCCGGGCGTCATTGCGAGAGCCGATAGGCTCGTGGCAATCTCCGAGCATAATGAAAGGTAGGAGATTCCCACAGTCGCTACGCTCCTTCGGAATGACGATTTTTTTGACACGCCCCAAAAGATAATTATCGAAAATTTTACAAGGTTATTCCTCGTAGCGGAAGCCTACGCCTTTGTAGGTGGAGATGTGGTTGTCGCCAATCTTGGTGCGCAGGTGGCGGATATGGACATCGAGAGTGCGAGAGCCAACCACCACGCCCTGCCCCCATACGGCATTGAAAATCTCCTCACGGGTAAAAATTCGGTTTTCGGAGTGCAGAAGTCGCAAAATCTCGAACTCCTTGACTGCAAGGCGCACCTCCTCGCCACTATCGGCAACGAAGGAGTGCTGCTCCTCGTTTAGGCGTGACGACTTCGGAAATACCTCTCGCTCGCCACTTGCAATTCGTTTGCAGATTGCTCCAACTCGTGAGCACAACACCTTCATACTCACGGGTTTGGTAATGTAGTCGTCGGCACCTGCCTCGTAGCACTCGACCAAACTCTCCTCCTCGCAGACT
Source organism: Alistipes sp. (assembly GCA_017502025.1). GTDB lineage: Bacteria > Bacteroidota > Bacteroidia > Bacteroidales > Rikenellaceae > Alistipes. The sequence continues at coordinate 58,442 of JAFVVS010000151.1, forward strand.
GCCGAGAGGAAGACGATCATCATCTTCGAGGTTGCAGGGTTGGCACGCAGGGCACGGCACGCCTCACGACCATCCATCTCGGGCATCATCATATCCATAAGGATAAGATGTGGGCGAAACTCAACGGCTCGCTCCACCGCCTCACGACCATTGGTGGCGCAAGCGACCTCGTAACCCTCTTTCAGAAGGTTGTACTGCACAAACTCTCGGATATCGAGCTCGTCATCGACTACAAGTATTCGCATAGGAATTTTGAAATATTAGAAATTAAGGCCGCTAACTTTTCGCCAGCAGCCTTAATAGTCTTGCAAAAGCAAAATTACTTTTCGAGTAACTTTTTAATCGTGGAGAGCGCTAAGTTTCTCAAAAAGTTTTCCGTAACCCTCTATCATCTCGTTGCGGAAGCCAGCATAGTACTTGCGTACAAGCGAAGCGTTCTTTGGCTCAACAGGGTTGTTTGCCTTGTGGTAAAGCTCGTTGCGGAGCTCTACACCCTCCTGCATAATTGCGAAAATCTCCTGCTCCTTATCCGGGCGGAAATATATTGTCATATCGCAATCAAACACCAACTCTTCGAGACGATAGTCGATCTCTTTCTTCAAAAATCTTAAATTTGCCATAATCTTATACTTATTTTTTGTTCGTTCGTAGCCACAAAGATAAGAAAAAAAGAATATGGTGCAAAGATTTTTGAACTTTTTCTCGTTTTTCCTCCAAATTTTACCAATAAATTGCCTCGTAACCGCCCTTTATATTCTTCTTGTCGGCCTTACGAGCCTTGCGCTGATTGCGTTTATTGTCGCCATCATCGTCGTAGTCGTGGCGAGGGGTTGCAACGATTATACCCATCTCCTCATCTACGACCACAACCTCGGGTTGCTGGGTTGTTGGCTGCGAGGTCTGCACAGGCTTTGCAGGCTCGGTCTTTGGCACAATCGAAGTGCGGGTCACGAACTCATCCACGCCATAATCGAACTCGATATCGGCATAGCGCATCTTTGGCAAGATGTTGGACGCAAGGTAACGCCACGACTCGGGCATCTTGCGCAGAGCAGCCTCCTTCTCCGACTCGGTATGGTTGGTCGAGTTGAGCACCGCCAAGACCATTGTCTTCTGCGGAATATTCGACTTCTCAACCTCCGCTACGCAGTCGCTCCAACGGAAAGTCTTGTGCGAAGTATCAATCTTTTGCGCTGGATGATAGGTATTTACGGCGTAGTGATAGAGTGACTGCGCACGCTTCGATGCAAGGGTGTCGTTTTGCGTTGCATTGCCGTCGGGCGAGGCGTAACCCACGATGTGAATTGCCGAGATGTGCATAGTCGAATCCTTGCTCTGCTCCATAAACTCTTTCAGATCGCTAATCTGCTGATTATTATTGGAGTAAGCGGGAATGATATTACACTTGTTGATAGTGTAATGGAGGTCGAATTCGGCATTTCTGCCATCGTTGTGAGGAATTTTGTAGCGAGTAGTTATAACATCGCCATTACGAGTTTGCGACACAAGCACACCATTGGCAGGGGCTTGATTGCTTTGGGCATAAGCCATCGAGGTTGCGCCCAAAGCCAAAACAGAGAGTAAAATCTTTTTCATTTTAGTTATTGTATTGGTTTGTACGCCTAAACCAAA
>JAFVVS010000018.1 GCA_017502025.1 Alistipes sp.
AGTGTATTTGCCCTTGAAGCAGTAGTCGAAAAGACGGTCATAACGGTTAAAACCATTTGCCAACTCGATACCGTCAATCAGTCCCTTTGCATAGAAATCCTCGCAATGCTTAGGCAGCGTGCTCTCTGTACGCTTGCTATACTGCGGATGGTTATGAATGATAAATGCGCCCTGAGCACGAGCATTACGAATGGTCTGTTCGAGATTTGGGTCGTAGAGAGCATTGTTGTCCGTGGTAAAGAGAGCATTGTAGTCGCCCAACTTGCCACGGGTAATCTCCACGCCCTGAATAGCCATAATACCCAATCGCTTAGCCTCCTTTGCAGCAGCCTTGCTACCCACATTGAAATCTACGAGAATACCCTTCGAGTCGGGATCTCGATTGAGAACATTTGTATTCACCGCACCTTTGCCATGATACGCAGGATCGACATATCTATCCATATATTGGAACATCTCTCGCTCAATGCGGCGATACTCCATATGGTCGGTAATAGCGATAATATCAAGTCCATCGCACCACGCCTCATTCACACGCAAGGCAGGAGTCATCTCTCCGTCGGAATAGATTGTATGGGTATGCAGGTCAGCCTTATAGACATTGTAGCCCATAACCTGCGGGATGTAGATTTCGCTGCGAACGCCCTTGTCGCCAATAACTCCTGGTTTATGACGCAGGACAGACTCTTTGATCTGTGCCGATGCCGATAAAATAGACACCAAAAGAATAAGTGCAGATAATTTTAGGGTTTTCATTATAGTTGTGGTTTTATGGTTTAACTAAAACAAAGATAGCAATTCTCTCGCAATAAAACAAATTTCGAGGCTTTTGGTGCCGAGATTTGGATATTCTGCTAATAATTTCTAATTTTGTAGATTATGAAACGATTTATTTACATCATACTTGCAGTTGTCCTCGCCTTCTCACTCTCGTCGTGTTCGTCGAAGAGGGGCGCAAAGGAGCACAAGGCAAACATCATCTTCGGCATCAATGCCGACAACTACACCATAGAGCGCAAAGAGGTGGCAAGCGGAGAGTCGTGGGGAAAGATTCTCGGCTCTTACGGCATCGGCACCAAGAAGGTCTTGCGATTAGATCAACTCACAAAGGATATCTGCCCTCTGCGAACTATTCGTGCCGGAGCGCACTACACAACATTCACCCGTCAGGACTCCACCTCGGTGGCACTCGACCACCTCGTCTATGAGAAGAACATTGTCGACTATGTCGTTTTCTCGTTCGTGGGCGATTCGGTAGCAGTGAGAGAGGGTCAGCGAGAGGTCGAAATTCGTCGCAAGAAGAGCTCTGCAACCATCTCCTCGTCGCTCTGGGGCGCAATTATGGAGGCGGAGCTACCCTACTCGCTCGCATCGGAGATGGAGGATATATACCAATGGACTGTCGATTTCTTCGGCATTCAGCAGGGCGACAGCTTCACGGTCATCTACGACGAGAAGTTTATCGACACCCTCTCGGTGGGCGTTGGTAGAGTGTGGGGCGCAAAATTCACCCATCGTGGCAAGGACATCTACGCCATACCTTTCGAGCAGGGCGGAAAGTTGCAGTATTGGGAGGAGGATGGAGGCTCACTGCGCAAGCAGTTGCTGAAAGCCCCTCTGAAATTCACCCGCATTTCGTCGAAGTTCTCGCACGCACGACTCCACCCCGTAACCAAGAAGGTGCGCCCTCACCACGGTGTCGATTATGCTGCACCATCGGGCACACCTGTTCGAGCAGTGGCGGATGGCGTGGTTACGGTCAAGACTCGCAAAAAGGCGGATGGCAACATCCTAAAAATCAAACACCCGGGCAACCTCTCATCGGGTTATCTCCACTTGCGAGGTTTTGCCAAGGGCATAAAGGTCGGAGCGAGAGTTTCGCAGGGACAGGTTATCGGTTATGTCGGTAGCACCGGCTACTCCACAGGCCCTCATCTCGACTTCCGCTTGTGGAAGGGCTCAACACCTATTAACCCACTGAAAGTACCTCAAAAGCCTGCCGAGCCTATCTCAAATGATAACAAGGTGAAGTTCGAGCAGGTTAAAGCACAAGTTATGGCGGAGTTGAATGGCGAGGTGCCCGACTCTATGAAGATTACAAATATCGAAATGTGCAGATAGTGCAATGGTAGATAAGCGTATCACAGATTTTATCAAGCGACACCATGTGCTAACCCTTGCCACCGTATCGAGCGAGGGTGAGCCATATTGTGCAGCCTGCTTCTACGCCTACGACAAGGAGCGCAACCGCCTGATATTCACCTCCGACGACTCTACCCGCCACGCACAACAGATGCTCGAAAACAAGAAGGTCGCCATTGGCATAACCCTCGAAACACGCATCGTGGGCAAGGTGCAGGGTGCACAGATTTGTGGCATAGCAGAGCGAGGCGACGAGAAGGATAAGGCGACCTACATAAAGCGCTTCCCTTATGCTGCCGTTGCACCGCTTAACATTTGGGCAGTGGAGCCTACATTTATAAAATTGACCGACAACACGCTCGGTTTCGGAAAGAAGTTGATATGGAACAGCCAAGAGTAGGAGTTATCATCGTTGCCGGAGGTAGTGGCAAACGAATGGGAGGTGCGCTTCCCAAGCAGTTCTCGATTATCGGAGGCAAACCGATACTCGCCCACACCATAAACGCCTTCCGCAAGGCGTTGCCCGCATCCCGCATCGTGGTGGTTTTGCCGGCAGAGTACATCGAATTCTGGAAAAACCTCTCGGCTCGCTTCGAGGTGGCAAAACACTCGGTGGTCGAGGGTGGAAAGGAGCGTTTCTACTCGGTTAAAAACGGTATCGAGGCGTTGAGCGATGCGGTAGATTTGATTGCCGTACAGGATGGTGTCCGACCATTCGCCACAAA
>JAFVVS010000019.1 GCA_017502025.1 Alistipes sp.
CTAAAAACCTCGGACTTAAAGTAATCGACTCTACGACCTATGTCGACAAAGCGGCGAGAGTCGGAACTCTTATTCACACCCTCGTTGAGTGTCATATTACCGGGAAGGAAGTTGACTACTCCGACTATACCCCTCTCGAAATTGAGTTAGCGCAGAACGGATTCTATAAATATCTCGATTGGGAGAAGCAGCACAAAGTCGAGCCTATCTTCAACGAGGCAAAGTTCGTCTCAGAGAAGCACAAGTACGGCGGAACGCTTGACTTCTATTGCAAGGTTGACGGCAAATACACCTTGGTCGACTTTAAGAGCGGAAAAGGAATCTTCAACGAACACTTCCTTCAAACCTCCGGTTATGCGAATCTCCTTCGTGAGCAGAAGCACAAGGTCGAGCAGATTATGATTCTCAACATCGGAAGAAACGAGGACGAACCGTTCCAAACGGAGACGATTCTCCCCACTACCGAGAAGAAATACTTCAATATGTTCAAGGCTCTCTTAAAAGTCTACTACATCAAGAAAGAGTTAGGTTGGAGGTAACGGTATGAATGTATATCAAAAGATTATCGAGGTCAAGAAGGTCGTTAAGAACTTCTTGAAGGACGCAGAGACCTCCGGGAAAGGCTCATACACCTACACTTCCGGTTCTCAAATCCTCTCTGCTATCAAAGAGAAAATGGAGGAAATCGGACTTCTTTTTCTCCCGGTCGAAACGGTACATCGTGGTTGGACGACCTTCAACTACAAGAACTCCTACGGAGATGATAAAACGGACTTCATCGTGGAGGGCGAACTCTTCTACGAATGGATTAACGCCGAAGAGCCTACCGACCGTCAAAGAGTTTCTTTTGAATACTACGGTCAACAGAACGACATCTCGAAGGCGTTCGGAAGCGCTCTCACTTACTCGGAAAGATACCTTCTCTTAAAGAGCCTCGGTGCGCCGACCGACGAGGACGACCCGGACAAACATACGGACGACAAGAAGCAGAGACAAACCACAACTCCGCCCCCCACGCAGAGACCTCAAAATGCGCCCCAGGAGCGCCGAGAGAAGAGCAAGTGGGCGCAAGTCAACGACCTCATCAAAGACTCGGAAATCACACTTGCAAGTGTCAATGAGTGGATTGCGAAGTCGTTCGGCAAGACTATCAAGATTAACAACCTCACGGACGAGCAATTCAACAAACTTATGACGGCTCTCCGAAAGAAAATCGAAGGAGAAATGAATGAGTAAGTTTATTGCGGAAAAGTGTTATCGAATGATAAACGAAAACAACGACCTCGTGGTATGTTATGTCGTTCACGGAGATAACAAACGCTCCGCCTTGCTCGCTCTTGAAGAAACGCAAAACTCCGAGAAGAAGTTGGAGGTCGATGTGAAGCCTCACAAGTCGCAACGCAGCCTCGAACAGAATCGCCTCTTGTGGGCGCTTCTCGGAAAAATGGCGTTCGCTATGTCCGGGAACAAGCGGAAGGTTACAACCGAAGAGTGTTATTGCATAATGCTCGAAGAAGCGAATGTCGCCTACGACTACCTTCTCGCCCTCCCGGAAGCCGAGCCTATGCTCAAAAAGACCTTCCGAGTCGTTCGTAAGATTGACGAGAGGGAGGTCAACGGCAAGACGCTCAATATGTATCAATACTTCATCGGCTCGTCGAAGTTCAATACGCAAGAAATGACGGAACTCATCGAGGCGACGCTCGATAAACTCGCCGAACTTGGAATCGTGGATTCCGAAATTGAGATTGCAAGAAAGGAGTACGGACGATGAAATCTAAAAGAACGAAAGCGACGGATATACCTCAAAAGGTCAAACAAGCCGTGTGGGAACGAGACGGCGGTCGATGTGTTGTTTGTGGGTGTTGTCGGAATGTAATGCCGAACGCTCACTTCATACCTCGCTCCAAAGGCGGTCTCGGAATCGAGGAGAACATCGTTACCCTCTGCACGAACCTCACGGAAAATCAATGCCACTACAAGTTCGACTTCGGAACTCGCCAAGAGAAAGAAGAAATCGAGGCGAAAATCGAAGCCCATCTAAAATCAAAATATCCCGGCTGGGATAGAAAAAATTTAATTTATAGGAGATATTAAAATGAAAAAGTGTAACAACTGTAACGAAAAAGATTGCAAGGTTAGAAATATGGCGGAAGAGACTCTTGACGAGAGTCGCCGTGTAGAAGGAAACAAAAAAGGCTTCCGTCTTGTCATTACAAGCCTTGACACCGGAGAGACCCTTGTCGACGAAAAGACACGAGCGATTGTGGGCGCTATGGCGAACAACGCCGGAGAAAATTCGGTAAATTGTCGAGGCATTATCATCTCGTCTTGCTCCACCAAAACCCTCATCGGCGCTATTGAGTCCGCCGAAAAAACTATCGCCCAGGCGAAGAAGAAAGTAGTTGAAGGTTTCGACGCAAAAGATATTATGGGCGCTTTGCTCGCCTCTCTCTTTGGAGGCGACGATGAATAAAGTTATTCTTATAGGCAACCTCACGAAAGACCCGGAGGTAAGCCAAACCAACGACGGAAAGATGTATGCTCGTATGACAATCGCCGTATCAAGAGACTACACGAACCAGGACGGTTCGAGAGATACCGACTTTTTCGATTTTACGGTATGGGAAAAGAGAGCCGAGATTTGCGATAAATACCTTAAAAAAGGCTCGAAGGTTGCTATTGTCGGAAGCATACAGAACCACA